>CAZMYG010000239.1:0-2550 GCA_964570465.1 uncultured Planctomycetales bacterium | reverse complement strand
CTTATTTGAAATCAAGAATGCCGGAGCATGGCTGGCAACTCATTTCAGAAAGCGATTCAGTATTTACCTTTCTCAAGGGAGAAACTAAAGCACATTGCGCCCTCTCAAATATCGAAAAAACTACGGAAAATAATCAGCTAATTACTAAGTTGCTAATAGATGTTCGCACAGGAAAAGGTTAATTCATGACGAGTGACACGATTTCTTCCCCTAAGCCTGGCTCGAAAAGCGAAGGGCTGGAAAGCGCTCTTTCTCGATACGGAAAACCCGTGTTGTTGCTGATGACGGTCGCAATACTTCTCTCCGGGTACTTTTTTATCTCTGGAGTTTTCGAAAATCAAAAACGAGAGGATGCCTGGAGTGCCGTGTTTCGCGCCCGATCCACTGAAGAAAAAGATCTTCCTGAAATTCAGCGGGCCGTCGCGGGAACTCAAGCAGAAGCATGGCTTGAACTTCAACTGGCGGCTCGAGCTATTGATGAAGACAAGTTTGAAGAAGCAGAAAAGCATTTAGCAAAAATCGACCAACTCCCTAAAAACCCTCTTCAGGGCTCTGCCGCTCTTTTTGAAGGTGGCGCAAACCTATCAAGATTAACAGACGTGATTCGGCAACGAATCAAGGCCTTCCAAGATTGGAAAAAGCAGCGCGCATCTTTATTCGAAAACCCCGCAACAGACCCAACCCCAAAAATTCGAATGACAACAGACCAAGGGGAAATCGTGATTGGGCTCTACAGCAAGCAGTCCGAAAAAGCTTCTTCAAACTTCATAAAGCTATGTAGAGAAGGTTTTTATAATGACACTAGAGTGTCAGAAATTCAGCAAAAAAGATCCTTTCGGCTAGGTGATCCGACCAGCAAAGCTGAAGATCCTGCAGCATGGACTAACTCAGGCCCTGGTTATGATTTAGAGCTTGAGAGAAATACGTTACACCACTTCAAGGGCAGCGTGAGCATGGTGAAATTGGAGGGGAAAGACTCTTTTTCTGGCAGCCAAATTCAAATCTGCACTGCGGACCGATTTGATTTGGATGAACAGGGAGTTGTTTTCGGCAAAGTGATTGAGGGGCTGGATGTGGCAGAAAGAATTGGAGATATCAACTCTGAGTTCAAAGCTGAAAAGTTGGTCCCAAGCACTTTAATAAAAATCCTTAGCGTAAAAATTGAAGAGTAAGCGCCCTAAAAAATTAAGGGTTTAGGGTAGTTCTAGTTCCGAAGAGATCTTGAGATTCGTTCAAGCTCTTCGTCCGAAGCAAATCGGATTGTGATATCTCCCCCACCAGACGACCTTCTTCGAATCTCTACTTTTGCAGAAAGCTTTCGAGTCATTTCGCCTTGCAAGTCGGTGAGCCAGGCTGGCTGATTTCCTGATCTAGATTTTGGGGGATTTTTCCCAACCTTCAACAAAGAGCTGCTCTCCCGAGCCAAGGCCTCCGCTTGTCGGACTGAAAACTCCCCTTCTACAATTTTTCTGAAAACCCTCTCTTGCATCTCTGGGGTCGAGATGGACAAGAGTGCTCTAGCATGCCCCATACTAATTGTTCCACGTGAAACACTTTCCTGAATTCCTGAAGGAAGTTCTGTCAGGCGAATGAAGTTGGCAATAGTCGATCGATCCTGCCCAACTCTTTGTGCTACCTGATCTTGAGTAAGTCGAAACTCTTCGCAAAGACGCTTATAACCAAGCCCCTTTTCGATGGGGTCTAGATCGACTCGCTGAACGTTTTCAATGATTGCCAACTCAAGCATTTCCCGGTCAGAATCCGACTCTCGAACTGTGGCCGGTATCTTTACAAATCCCAGTTCCTTAGCCGCCCGCCAACGCCTTTCCCCAGAAATAATTTCAAAGCTATCGTCTGCGGTCTTGCGAAGCACGATAGGCTGAAGCAGTCCGTGTTCGCGTATAGAAGAAGTGAGTTCTTGCAACTCCTTATCCTGAAATCTCCTTCGAGGCTGAAGACGGCCAGGTCGGATCAAGTCCATGTCAACCTCGACAGCTCCAGTTGCAGAGCCAGTGGGGGAGTTCAGCGCCAAAAGATTCTTCAAACCTCTCCCAAGTCGTCCTTCTGTCATTTTTATCTCCAAATGTTCCACGTGGAACATTATCTTTTCGAGTCAATACAATCAACGGCCATGAAAGAGGTGGAGCAAACTTTGATTCGATTTGAAGGACGAGTACAGGGCGTAGGGTTTCGATACACGACCTGGCAGTTGCTTTCGGCGCTCCCAGTCACCGGCTATGTAAAAAATCTGCCTGACGGCAGCGTTGAGCTGCTCTTGCAGGGAGATTCTTCTTCTATCGAGGCGGCACGGGCAATAATTCAGGAAAGATTTAAAAGCAACATTGAAAAAGAATCTCGAAAACAGGGAGATAGAACAAAAATATACACATCCTTCGAAATCGCTCGCTAGCACTCTCAGGAATTCATCCTATTTAAGCTTCACTTTTGTTCTAGCCGAAAAATGACTTTCTAGAGACTCTTGATAGAAGGGTCTAATTAACGGAAACTGCGAAATCTATGCGTTACGGGATTCTAGGTGATATTCATAGC
>CAZMYG010000238.1:0-2598 GCA_964570465.1 uncultured Planctomycetales bacterium | reverse complement strand
AGAACGCGTAGGTGAGATTTACCTGCAAATCTTGAAAGGAAAATGACCAACATGAGCCGAGAAAAAACATCAGAAACCCCCTCCCGTCCTAGAAAGAAAGCAGAAGCCGAGTTTGGCGCGGGAGTTCAAGAGGGTGCGATTGAAACCAAAAACCCCAAGCCTGCTGCCCCTGCAGTAGAAAACAGCGCGGATCCGCGTCCTGTCGTTCAACTTTCTGCAGAAGAGCAAAATCAAAAATACGAACAAGTCAAACGCCAAGAACAACATCTCTCTTCACTTCAGAAAATGAATGTGCAAGAGCTGATGGAAGCGGCCCGTAAAGAAGGGTTGCAGGATATTTCCGGACTCAAAAAACAGGAACTGATCTTCCGTATTCTCAAGGAAAGAATCAGCAAGACGGGCATGATGTATGGCGAGGGAGTGCTCGAAATCCTCCCTGATGGTTTTGGTTTTTTACGCTCTCCTACCTACAACTATCTACCTTGCCCGGATGATATTTACATTTCCCCCTCGCAAATTCGCCGTTTTGGCTTGCGCACGGGACAGGTGATTTCGGGGCAAATTCGTCCACCAAAGGACAATGAAAAATATTTTGCCTTGCTGCGTGTCGAGGCCATCAACTACGAGGACCCAATTCACCCAAAGAATCGGGTTCCTTTCGACGACCTTACTCCGCTCTATCCGCAGGAACGTTTGATGCTCGAAACAGCTCAAGATCGCATTGAAACGCGCATCATCGACATGATCACGCCGATTGGAAAAGGGCAACGTGGCTTGATTGTCGCTCCTCCGCGTACAGGAAAAACCGTGCTGCTACAGATGATTGCCAACGCCATTATCGCGAATAATCCCAAAGTCTATCTCATCGTTTTGCTCGTTGATGAACGACCCGAAGAAGTCACGGATATGGAAAGGACCATTGTCGGGGAGCGGCGCGAAGTAGTTTCTTCCTGCTTCGACGAACCGGCATCGCGGCATATACAAGTTGCTGAAATGGTGATCGAAAAAGCCAAGCGCATGGTCGAATTCGGTCACGACGTTGTGATTCTGCTCGACTCGATCACAAGACTTGCGCGCGCCTACAACAGTGAAATCCCTCACTCGGGAAAAATCCTCTCAGGTGGTGTCGATGCCTCGGCATTGCAGAAACCAAAACGTTTCTTTGGCGCGGCACGCAAAATCGAAGAAGGGGGTTCGTTGACCATTCTCGCAACCGCCTTAATCGAGACCGGCTCTCGCATGGATGAGGTGATTTTTGAAGAGTTCAAAGGTACGGGAAATATGGAACTGCATCTCGATCGTCGACTCGCCGATCGGCGCATGTGGCCAGCGATCGATATCACCCGCAGCGGAACCCGTAAAGAAGAATTGCTCTTTGCTCCAGAAGAACTCAAACGCATTTGGGTGCTCCGCAAAGTCCTCAATGACATGAACCCTGTCGAAGGCATGGAGCTTTTGATCGAGAAAATGAAGAAAACCAAAAGCAACGCGGAATTCTTACTCTCGATGAATATCGGCTAGAGCGCTTAGAAAGATTTGATTGCTAGTTCCTAAAAAACTAAAGATTGGCGATACGGTTGGAATCATTACGCCTTCCTATCCTAGTCCTAGTTTTCACCCCGACCGGCTCAAAAAAGGAATTGCAGTTCTAGAATCGGAATTCGGCCTGAAAGTACAGCTAGGCAACTCGGTTTCAAAACGCACCGGACATCTCGCCGGCACTCACGAAGAAAGGGCCGAAGATATCAATCAGTTTTTAGCAGATCCTTCCATACGAGGGATTTGGTGTGCCTCAGGCGGATTTAACAGCAATGCTTTGCTCGGCCTCATCGACTATCGCCCGATTTTGAAAGACCCCAAACCCTTCATCGGCTATTCGGATGCGACCGCACTCTTGATGGCTATTTTTGTACAAACAGGAATGGTCACTTTCTATGGACCTACTGTCTGCCGCGAATTGGGAGGCTATTCAAAACCATTTCCCTACACGATCGAGCATTGCAAAAAGGCTTTGTTTGAGTCCGCTCCGCTTGGAAAACTCTCCCCCCCGCCGGAATGGACCACGGATAGCCCTACCGATCTCGAAAGGGAAAAACGCGAACCTTTATTATTCCCTGGCAGCCCTTGGCATTGGGTTAAACAGGGCCTGGGTACCGGGCGATTGATTGGAGGAAATCTTCAAACCTTACTCGTTTTGCACGGCACATCTTTCTGGCCGCCACTACAGGATGCGATTTTCTTCTGGGAAGAAGTGGATATTCATATGGCCCAAGTCCATCGACATTTGACTCAGTGCCGGATGCTGGGGATTTTCGATCGCATCGCCGGCATGGTGATCGGACAACCGAATCTTAAATCTCTCGAATCAGAATTAACTTTGGAAGAAGTCGTGCTAGATGCCACTAAGGGTTTTAACTTCCCAATTCTCAGCGACGTGGATTGCAGTCATACCGAACCCATGCTGACTTTGCCGCTTGGAGTCCAAGCACGCCTGAACTCCAAGCAAGATCTCTTTTCGATCGAAGAATCTGCGGTGGTCTAAAGCGCTGCCTGGGGCCAAGCCCTCTCACGGCCCAGCGCTCCCGGGTCGCGCCGCGC
>CAZMYG010000237.1:0-2634 GCA_964570465.1 uncultured Planctomycetales bacterium | reverse complement strand
CTCAGCCTTTGCTCAGTAAAATTCGCGAGGCCGGAGTGCAAATCACAGAAATCACCTTGCATGTTGGGCCAGGAACTTTCTTGCCGGTGCGAGAAGAGGAAGTTGAAAAACATACTTTACTAGCCGAGCGATACACAGTGAGCGCAGAGACTGCCGATCTCATTGCGAAAACAAAACAAAATGGGAGACGTGTCGTCGCGGTGGGAACTACAGTAACTCGAGTACTGGAAGGAGTGAGCGATGCGCAGGGTCGCTTGAAAGCGCAAAGTGGGGAATGCTCTTTATTTATTTACCCGCCGTATAAATTCCGCGTGGTGGATGCCTTGATCACGAATTTTCATTTACCGGAAAGTACTCTCTTGATGCTCGTCTGCGCCTTCCTGGGCAAAGAAAAATGTTTGGAGCTCTACCAAGCTGCGGTTCGAGAAAAATATCGTTTCTTTTCTTATGGCGATGCGATGTTGTTGCTCTGAGTGTTGCCGGAAAAATCAGCATCCAGATAAAAAGTGTTCGTGTCTCGAGAGAAGTTGAAAATTTCTCCGTAGCGTCCCCAGTTGAGCAAGGTGTTGAACGTTTGAGTCGTGTTTTCGCTGGGTAAGATTTTTGAAATTTCTTCGAGTACCGCATCCTTGAGTAAGGATCTTTCTGGTTGGGCCAGAAGTAGCTGAATGAAATGCTGGAAAATTCCAAGACCTTTCATTTGCTCGCGGATAATCGCTTTCTTCTCATTCATCTTCACTTCAATCACTTTTTTCCCTAGCGGCTCGAGAGTCACATCCGCGCCGGGAGTGTTGAGCAGTTTGAGCATTTCTCCGCCCTTCATCGTGAGCAACAAATCTCCGAATTTGATCTGCAAATCGCGTGCGAGTTTGTAGATATCATCGCGCCCGCCTCGATCGTCTAGCGCTTCGCAGAGTCCCAAAATCTTGCTCATACCAGTATGCGGCAAAGGCAAAATTTCCATTTCATCTCCTATCAAACTATCTTGGCAAAAATCTCGTCCACTTTTTCTAGATACTTTGGATTTCTCTTATCGCGTGGTCTGGGCAAATCCACGCGTAAATCCATGACAATCTTCCCCGGTTTTCCTCCCATGACGAGCACGCGATCGGCAAGCTCTACGGCTTCCTCAATAATATGAGTGACCATGAGAATGGTATTGGCGGGAAAATCCGGATCCTTCCAAAGATCTAGTAACTCTTCTCGAAGGTGCAACGCAGTTAAAGCATCAAGTCCTGAAAAAGGTTCATCCATTAATAGGAGCTCAGGTTCGACGGCGAGCGATCTGCAAAATCCCACGCGCCGTTTCATTCCTCCAGAAAGCTCACGCGGATAGGCATCTTCGTTTCCGTCGAGACCGACCTTATCAATGTAACGCGCTACACGGCGGCGGATTTCTTGTTCATGCAGTCCGCGAGCCTCAAGCGCGACTTCAATATTTTCTTGTACGGTATACCAAGGAAGCAAAGCAAAGGATTGAAAAACCATCGCGCAGTCAGGATTGATTCCGGAAATTTGTTTTTCTCGGAAAAGGATTTTTCCCGAGCTTGGTTCTTCAAGGCCATGAATCAGTCGCAAGAGAGTGGATTTGCCACATCCGGATGGACCGACAATCGCGATGAATTCTCCTTCATCGATATTCGTGCTGACATTTTCCAATGCCGCGAATTCGGTTTTTCCCTGGCGGTAGCGCTTGGTCAAATTGTCGATCTGCAAAAAGGACATTAGCCCTCAATCTTATACTGCTCTGCAGCGAGCTCGTAGAGAGGCCGCCAAAAAATTCGATTGATAATGACGACAGTGGAAACCAAGGCCAGTACCGAGAGCAAAACCATAACGGAATCCGGTTTTACAAAAGTCGCTTTTTGCAAAATGGCTCCGATGCCTTGTACCTCATAAGTTTTTCCTTGGAAGACACCATATTCAGAAACGATGAGCGCATTCCAACCGCCTCCAAAGGCTGTGATGCTGCCTGTGATTAACGAAGGAAAAAGAGCCGGAATCATCAAACGCTTCCATCGCATCCAACCAAAAATTCCCATCGAGCGAGTGGCTTCTTGCAATTCCTCCGGAATGCTTCGAACTCCGGCCAATAGATTGAAAAGCACATACCAAATCATGCCTGTCATCAACAAAAGTATCGAAGCGACATTCATGCCGCCGAGATTGTGAATGACAAAGAGAACGATGATAGGGAAAAGGGCTGTGGCCGGTACAGAAGCACCGATCTCTGCAATCGGAGTGAGAAATTTCAAAACTCGTTTGTCATTTCCCGCCCAAACCGCGATGGGAAAAGCGATAGCGACGGAAAAAATGAGTGCGACAATCAATCGAACAAAGGACGAAGCAATCGCCAACGGAATTTCCGAAGCTTCTGGTGGCCATGGTTGACTCAAAGTTTCATAGCCGCTTTGTAATGCAAGGAATAAACAAAAGAGTAACGCAGCAATTCCCGTGAGGCTGGCAAATTTTCCCAAGAAAAGAAGAAATGGGGTTTTCCAAGAACTGGGAGGTTTGAAGCGGGCAAGCGGTTCTCCCATTCGCAACACAGGGTCGAGGAATTTCTTTTCTAGCCAAAGACTCGCGAATTTCAATCGACTTCGTAAGTGAATCTGCCGCCACTTTTCGAATACT
>CAZMYG010000236.1:0-2667 GCA_964570465.1 uncultured Planctomycetales bacterium | reverse complement strand
ACATCCGTTCTCTCTCTGCCTGTTGCTGGAGTGGAATCCCAGGAGATCACGGTCTTCACTTCGGCGAACATCGTAGCTGTCAGCGAAGCGCGAAGGCCAATCAAGGCCTTGGCGTACTGGTCTTCGAAGTCCTCAAAACTTTCGTACCACTCGGCATTGTGGAAAAAGCTGACAGAAGGGTTGAGCTTTGCATTGAGATTGTAGGCGAGGCGTCCGGCACCGGTTTCGTTCGTCTCGGTGGGCCCGGAAAAATCCTCCTTGAGCCAGCTAATACCCGCTTCACCCGAAAGCGTGAGATCTGCTGTCTCAAGAATCTGATAACCAGCTCCAGCGCCTGCGGTGAATCTCAAATCGATCAAAGCGATGGCGTCTTTCTCAGCGCGCGCGTTAGCGTAGGTATAAAAAGTTTTGTTGAAAAAATAGTCGTATTGCGCGCCACCGTACTCGGAGCGTTTGGTGGTCGAAGTAACTCCCGTCGCGGGATCTTCCTGACGAGAAGCTAAATAACCAGCGCTGAGCGAAATACGATCTGTATCGGAGCGGCGACTCGCGGCGAGATCAATATTGGTGTTTTGAGTCACGGAATTGCCTCGAGTGATCGAAGCGCCCGCACTCAATGATCCCGTCCATTTTGCTTCGGGTGGATTGATCTGCGCGATATTGACAAAAGAGATATTTGTCGTCGGAAGAGTTTTTGAATGCACTCGACTACCGTCTTTGAGCTGTATTTCGAGATCGGCATCACTCGTCAAAGATTGCAGATTCGCTAGATCGACGACCACCTTCCCCGCGGAAACAGACTCAACCGTGAGTTTCCCATCAGCACCGGTGACAATTTTTCCGACGAGTCGGTCTCCGTTTTGAAAACGAAGCTCATCTGCCAAACTTGCGGACGAAAAAAAACAAAGAACAAGCCCTGCATAGAAAAAAGATTTCATTTTGATTCTCTCCTAATTACTTGGAATAGCTGGGAGCGGGACTTAACGAAGACGTGCAATGCCCGCACTTCGTCGCCTTAATGGGAATACTAAGAAAACAATGCGGACATTCTTTGCTGTTGGGAGGTGGCGGCGGAGCGATTTCGTTGCGACGCATGCGATTTACACCCTTGATCAAAAGGAATATCGCAAAGGCCACGATGAGAAAATCCAAAACAGTTCCTAGAAATAGTCCATAGTTAATCGTGACGGCGCCCGCTTCCTTAGCCTTGGCGAGAGTTTCGAATTGTCCACCAGAGAGATTGATATAGAGCGCGCTGAAATCCACATTGCCCATGGCCTTACCGAGCGGTGGCATGAGTACATCGCCGACAAAAGAGCTGACAATTTTTCCAAAAGCCGCTCCGATCACAATACCGATCGCCATGTCGAAAACATTGCCCTTCATGGCAAATTCTTTGAATTCTTTAAACATTCTTTCCTCCTTTGGAAATGAGGGGGGAAATTCTTCCGGATGGTTGTAGCAAATGCAAGCCCGCCGTATGTTCAGCGCCGTGTCGAACCCAGTTCGCGAACAATACGAACGCTGGCCTTATCCACGCATCCCGCTGATTGCTCGGGTGCATCGGGAACAACTCTGGCAACTCAATCTCCCGTGGCTAGCCGCTCGATGTGGAATGGATCGCCCCCCGCAGAAGCCGCGAATTTGGATTACTGGGTGTGGCACCTTTCAACCGTATGTTTTTGGGCAAGCGAATCCGGGTGCGCAAATCCTAGCCAGTGATCTCTCGGAGCGTTCGCTACAAATCGCGAAGCGACGTTGCCGTTTTCACCGCATCCCTCAGGTTGAGTTTCAACAAATCGATTTGAATGAAGAGAGCCAATATCCCACCGGACCTTTTGATTTTATTGAATGTTATGGAGTGTTGATGTCTTTGCGCGAGCCACAAGCGGTTTTGCAGAGACTGGCCGCAAGGCTTGCTCCGCAGGGAATTTTGCGGCTGATGGTTTATCCCTTTTATAGTCGACAGCGGATTTTTCAGATTCAACGGCTTGCGCGTTTGCTGGGTTTGAGATTCGAGAATTCAGAACATCCCAAGCTTCTGCGGCAAATCATGGCCTCACTTCCCTCGAATCATCCATTGCGATACAGCTTCTTTCACTATCACGACTCGAAGAATCTCGAGGGAATTGTCGACGGCTTCCTTCACGCTTCCGATCGAGGTTTTACGGGGATCGAACTCTGTGCGATGGCGGATCAGGCGGGCCTGGCTCCGGCTTTCTATTTTCACCGACCCTGGGGACAGCCAGAAATCGCAGCGGAAAAATTTGGCTATGGGGAAAAACATCCCGCCTTTTGGCTGCATTACTTAGATCTTTGGCAGGAACTGAGGACTAATTTTACGATCTGTTTGGTTCGCAAGGACGCGAGGGAGAAGTCGGCGGATCAAGAAGAAGCCGGGCAACGGCATCCTCTTTTTGATTTATCCAATCGACAGTTGGGAATTCGTCATCGAACTCGGCTGCTGCGACTCTCACTCACAGGAGTGACTCTCTCCTCTCGCACTCACGAATTACCCCTGCGGCTCAAAGGGACAAGCGTGCGCGCATTGACAACGAACGGGAAAACCCTCTCCCTTTCTAATCAAGCCTTGGAGGTCCTACCGCGGAAACGAAACGTTTCCGCTCTCCCTGCCTTTTCTAGATCGCTTGCTGCTATTTCGCCAAG
>CAZMYG010000235.1:0-2712 GCA_964570465.1 uncultured Planctomycetales bacterium | reverse complement strand
TAGATTCAGTTTGGGGGAAAAGCCGCTTTACAAACGTCATGCACGGAGAGCAGGGGTGGAATGAAACTAACGACTCGATTTCCGCTCTTCACTCCGAAGAAAAAAGAGCGCTTGAAAAAGAATACTATTGGCGCAACCTCCTCGCGATTTTGCGCGGCCGCAATTTGCCAAGCTTTCAGCTGAGTTATTCCGGACATCGAGAACTGGAACTCGATGGAAAGAAAATCTCTCTGGAAACCGTGACGACTTTTTACAAGGGCGTCATCAACACATTGGGAATCGAAACCGACACCGGTCGCATCCGCACCCATTCCTATCGCGGACGCGGAGGTCCCAAATCGCTTTTCGGCTCCACGGAAAAAGTTTTTACCGAGTACCGTAATTTCGATGGAGTAGAAATTCCTGTCACGCACAGGATTTTCTTCGACGGGAAAGAAATGGCAGACTCCCCTTACACGCCACCCATTCTGAAACTGAATGCCCCCGAACACGCTGTACTATTTATAAAACCAACGAAGGGTTAAAAGTTCATGAAATTCATCTCGTCGATGCTGCTCTTTGCCTTCGTTTGCCTTGCCGCTTTTGCTCAAGAGATTCCGGTCAAGAAAATCCGTCACTACGTTTACTTCGACTTGGAGCGCAATCGAATTGCTGAAGAGAGTTTTTTGAAAATGCCGCAATTTGAAGGAGCACAGCTCAAATATACCTGGTCCGAACTCGAGCCTGAAAAGGACCGTTATCATTTCGAAGCGATTGAAAAAGATCTGAACTTCCTCACAGCCCGCGGCAAGCGACTTTTCATTCAAATCCAAGACCTCAGCTTTGTCGTTTCGAAGAAACATGTTCCTGACTATCTAATCAATAACGCCGAATTTCATGGCGGCGCCAACCTCCATTACACGGGCGAAGGAGCAGAGGAAAAACCGGAGGGATGGATCGCCAGACGTTGGGACAAAGCCGTTCAGGATCGATTCCAGAAATTGCTGGCGGAGTTAGGGAAGAAATTCGACGGGAGAATCGCAGGCATCAATCTTTCTGAAACCGCATTTTCCTGCAGCGAAAAAGACGAGCTCAAGCCATCCGGTTTTTCACCGTCCATTTATCGAGATGCGATCATAGATACGATGAAGGCTCTCAAAACGGCCTTTCCAAAATCGATTGCCATGCAATATGCCAACTTTATGCCAGGGGAATGGCTACCGTATGAGGATCAGGGTTATCTAAAAGATATTTATGAGGCCGCCGTGAAGTTTGAGGTTGCAGTAGGCGGCCCCGATTTATTGCCGTTCAAGAAGGGCCAGATGAATCATGCCTATCACTTCATCCCGCAAGTCAGCGGCAAAGTGCCAACCGGAATTGCCGTTCAGTGGGACAATTACAAACATGTCGATCCGCGAACGAGTAAAACCGTGAACGTTCAAGAGCTGTTTGATTTTGCGAAAAACAATTTGAAGGTGGATCTCATCTTCTGGTGCACGCAGGAGCCGTATTATTCACGCGATCTAATTCCTTTCTTAACGAAGGCTTCGCAATAGAACTGCTATCTCAGCGTTTCCCGAGTCGATTCCAATTCTTCGCGATAACGTGCGGCAGCGTCCAGATCGTTTCGCTCTTCTGCCAAATCCGCCAAACGAGAGAGGCCTTCTTTCATTAATACAGGTCGTGGATTCTCGATTTTTCTCAACATCCTCCCTTTTTTCTAATGCAGATTTTATGTAGAAGAATTCTTTCTGAATCGGCTTTTGCTCCAGCTTCCACCATCGCCAAAAAGCGAATAAGCCCATCGGCGTCCACCACAACGTTTAAGACCGTAGCGCCTTAGTTTCTTTCTCATCCAGTGCTAACCAAATCCTAAAAGCAAGATCCTAATCTTTCTGAAGATATGGATACCTTAGCTTGTTCTAGAGGCCTTCGTATCTTTCAGAGCGGGGAAGAGACTTATTCCGCCATGCTCGATGCGATGCAGGGGGCCAAAAAGTCGATCTGCCTCGAGTCCTACACGGTGCAAGAGGGAGAGACGGCGAATCGCTTCGCCGGCATTTTGATGGATCGCGCCAACGCCGGAATCGAAGTCAATTTCATGTACGACTCCTTCGGCAGTTTTGAATTGAGCGGACGATTTCTGCGCCGTCTTCGGGACAATGGCGTTCGCGTTTTGGAATACAGTCCACTGTTCTCCAAAGGTCTACCGCGTCTTTCCAGCCTGCGACTTCGCAATCATCGCAAAACACTGACCATCGACAGCGAGGTCGGTTTCATCGGCGGCATGAATATCTCTGATCGCTTTATTGCGCAAGAAAATGGCAAGAAGGGTTGGCGAGATACTCATCTGCGCATGAACGGTTCGGCCGCGATTTCTTTGGAAAAAATGTTTCTGCGAACTTGGACTCGCAGCGGCGGCGCGCAATTCACCATCGATCGCTATGCCAGCCAAATGCAAACGGCCCGCGAAACACACAATCCCATTTTTGGAAATCGCGGACTCTATGCGCGCAACTCGATTCGCAATGTGTATCTAAGCGAGATCGCCAAAGCGAAGCGCAGCATCTCGATTTCCAACGCTTACTTTCTTCCCGATTCCGCCATGGTTCGCGCTCTGCGCCGTGCCGCGCATCGCGGCGTGCGAGTCACTGTTCTTTGCGGCGGCATCAAGAGTGACGTGCCTCTGATTGCCTATGCTTCTTATCCCACCTACGGAAAACTGCTGCGACA
>CAZMYG010000234.1:0-2717 GCA_964570465.1 uncultured Planctomycetales bacterium | reverse complement strand
GCGTAAAGGATTGCAATGAAACCACTTGAAAAGAGAACTCCGAAGGCTTGGGCTCAGCTCGTTTTGCAAGATCCTGGGTATTTATTGCTCGACCATTTGCAATGCGAAATGAAGGCGGCGACTACGGCTCTATCTTTGATTTCAAAAAACTCTGAACGTGCCGAGTTGATTGCTCCCATGCTCCAGGTCGCTCAAGAGGAGCTTGCTCATTATGGATTGATTCATCAAATCGTTGTCCGTCGTGGCTATCAACCTGAGCCCATCATGCCTAGCCCTTACATGTCTGAGATGCTCAAGCGTTCGAGCAAGACTCCGCATAAACCATTTCTCGACCGCTTGTTGATTGCTGCTTTGGTAGAGGCGCGAAGTTGTGAACGTTTTCGTTTGCTTAGTGAAACCACGGACGATGAAGAGCTTCGTCACTTGTTCGATGAATTGGTCGGGCCTGAAGCCAGTCATTTCAATCTCTATCTGGATCTCGCTAAAAAGTTTTATGCCGAGAAAGAAGTGATGCGGCGTTTCGAACAACTCTCAGCGCTTGAATCTCAGGTTTTGTCCGAGCTCCCAGCTGATGGCGCGCTCCATTCCGGTTGGAAAAACTTGGAGGAGGAAGCGGTTTCTCCAAAACGAATGGAACGAATCAGTTGATCGATGTAATAGCCGTCGACTAGTCCATATAAAACAGAGCACTGATAAGAAAGAGCGAAGTAGTAGTCTCCCGCGTTAATCAGCCATTCTTGGATATAAATCCGATCCGTCCCTCGTGTCGCGCGAGTTTCTAGCGATACACCGTCACACCCCTGGATTTGAAAGGGGTGAATTTGGGTTTCATCTGGAGTGATTCCTTGTTTTTCTAGCCGTTGAAGAAGGCTCTCCCGCAAATTAGAGGCGGGTTGAAGGATTTCAATCTGTCCTGCCCCATCATGATCGTGAGTAATAAAGGAAATGGAGTTGTTCTTCGCTTCCAATGTCCATTCCATTGGATAGCGAAATACAAATCGAGATTGAGAATCCCGGTACTCTCGCGAACGCTGCATCCCCTTTTTCCGCAAGCGCAGCATATGAGCAATTCCAAAAAGACAGGCATAGAGAAATAGAATTCCTCCGGCCAAAACAATCCATTCCATGATCAACACAAAATAAGATGCCGGCGCTTTCTCGTCAAAGCGCCGGCGCATGGAGCTGGGGGATGAAGCCTTTCGGCTTTTCCGGGGCGTTTGGGGATTCGTGGGTTGCGCGATTCGCGCTGCCGTTTATGCGGCGAGCCGGCTGTTAGAGGCAGCGCCAGCGACTGCGAGTTGTTCCTTCTTGCGAGCGAGAGTTTCTACTTCTTCCATCAGTGCTCTCATCGCCATCAGCAGAACGGAGCGTTCAAGTGGGGTGGCGGTGCGGAATTGTTTTCGATAGGCCGTGAGTGTTACCTCCAGCTTTTGCAGTCTTTGCTTTTCCATCTTTTCCCTCCTGGGTTTTTAACCCGTCCCTTTTCTTCTAGTTTCTTCCCTGATCGACTCAGCAGTATTATCGGAATCAAAGCTTGTCACGTTAGGGTGTAGAGAATACATTCTCTCCCCTGGCCGAGAGTGAGTCGTAAGTCTCCTATTCATAAGGGGTTGTTACGTGAGCGAAATAGCAGATAAAGGTCTAGAAGATGTCGTTGCGGGTACTTCCGAGGTCTGTTCCATTGAAGATGGGATTCTTTGTTACCGTGGAATAAACATCGATGAGCTGGCTGAAAACGCCAATTTTGAGGAAGTTGTATATCTGCTTTGGCACGGTGAGTTGCCCAAAGAAGTGCAACTCGAACCACTCAAACAAGAACTCGCTTCAAATCGATCGTTGCCCCCAGAAGTGCTTCAGCAGATGCGCAACTTTCCCAAGATGGCCAATCCGATGGAAGTATTGCGAACGGTAGTTTCCTCGCTCTCGCTTTACGATCCCAACGCTTCGGATAATTCTCGTGAAGCCAATTTACGAAAGGCGATTCGACTCACGGCAAAGATTCCTACGGCAGTCACCGCCTTCGAGAGAATCCGCCACGGTCTCGATCCGATTGAACCGAAGCCCAATCTCTCTACCGCAGCTTGCTTCCTATATATGTTGCAGGGCAAGGATCCAAGCGATATCGCGGTCACGGCTTTTGATAAGGCGCTTGTTTTGCACGCCGATCACGAATTGAATGCCTCGACTTTTGCGGCACGTGTCACCGCGGCGACTCTTTCCGATTTGCATTCCGCGATCACGAGCGCCATTGGTACCTTGAAAGGCCCTTTGCATGGAGGCGCCAATCAGCGAGTTATGGAAATGCTGCGCGAAATTGCTAAGCCCGACCTCGCCGAGAGCTATTTGAAGGACGCTCTCGCCCGCAAGGAAAAGATCATGGGCTTCGGGCATCGCGTCTACAAAGACGGCGATCCACGCGCGAAACATCTCAAGGAAATGTCGCGAGTGTTGGGAGAAACGACGAACGACACGACTTGGTATCAGATCTCCGTCAAGCTCGAAGAAGCCATGTTCAAAATGAAACAGCTTCGACCCAATGTCGATTTCTATTCCGCTTCGATGTATTTCAGCTTGGGAATTCCAGCAGATCTCTTCACGCCGATATTTGCCTGCAGTCGAATTGCCGGTTGGACGGCGCATTGCTTAGAGCAATACGCGAACAATCGATTGATTCGTCCTCGTGCAGATTATCGCGGCAAGAAGAATCAGCATTACAT
>CAZMYG010000233.1:0-2723 GCA_964570465.1 uncultured Planctomycetales bacterium | reverse complement strand
AGAGTCAAGCGTACTCGTGTCCCCAGAGGATCAATGCTGCCAATGAAGCGGTCATAGCCGTCATAGAGCAAATAGGCATCGAGTTCTTGATCGTTGGTCCCCTCAGTATGTTGTCGCGTGAGTGCCAAATTGCCGTTTTCATCGTAGAAGAATTCACTGCGCGCACTCTCTACTGATCCCGCACCGCGAATCGTTTGGACTCTTTGATCACGGGCGTTGTACTCAAACTCGGCGCGATTCCCCTCTGGTTGCACGAGCGCTCGCAAATTGCCATTGCTATCCAAAGCAAAGAGAGTCTGAGCAAACAGAGAGTCCTCAATCTCACTGCGCTCTTTGATTTTCCGGTTCTCTAAATCGAAGTCATATTCTTCGACGACCCAGGGGCCTGCCGGGGAAACGGGATTGTGAATCGATTTACGAATCAGATTGTCATTGGCATCGTACTCAAAACGCAGTTCCTGTTCTTCTGGTGTCCCCTCTGCAGAGATCGCGCGATAAATCTGATCTCGCTCGTTGCGGTAGTAGCGATAGATCGTGCCTTTGGGATCGGTGAATCGAATCTGATTCCCTCGTGCATCGTAGTCGTAGAAATAGTACGCCTCGATGGGAGTCACGCTTTCTCGGCGCTGCGGAAATAAAGACGGATTCAGTCCTGCGTTGTTTGCCGTATCTACTATCTCTTGGCGCAGAAATCCCCCTTGTGCGGGGGGATCGTAAACGTAGCGCGTGAGATTGCCTTCGCTATCGACGTGATAAGAAAGCTGCCCTTGTGCATTGAATCCCTGCACGGAGAAGGCGCTTTGTGTTGAACTACCTTCGATCTGTACTTGTGGAGAAGCCGGGTCGAGCTGCACATTTGGGTAAACCGTCTTGATGCAATTTCCCTTTTGCTGATTGGTAACTCCATCCCCATTGAGATCTTGGTTTTTAGCAAGAGAAGCGATTACTTCCGCAGTGAGCGCGCGGTGATAGCGAGTGGCCATCGCTTGAATGGCTGCCTCGTCCCCCTCCATGAAGTCATAGAAATACTGCGTCACATAGCGCTCGTGATTGGGGGAACCGGGAATCGGGGGCGTGAAACTAGGATCATTTCCTCGCTCCTCGATCACAGTCAGCACCTGATTGAAAAAAGGCTCCGTTGTGAACGTGATTTTTCTCGAAGGTTGATCGCTCGCAATCGTTTGCCCACTGACTGGATCTACTTTGGGTGCTGGGTATTCAATTTTTTGTTGCAGATTCGTGCGGGTCACGTTGGCGGGAAAAGCAAGCTCCGGACTCACGACCGTCACGTAGCCAAACACTTCCCGGCGTCCCGAGGGAAACGTTTTCTCGACGAGATGGCCTAACTGCGAATCGTAGCGAAAGCGGGTAATGAGCAATTTGTTTGGGACAATCACAGTGCCGCTGAGCACATTTTCTTCGAGCACTTCGCTGCGAGTCACTGCACCACGCAGACTCAGGTAATAGCGTCTTTCATTCCCGTTGCGATCGATGATAGTGATTTTCTTTACTGGGGTGTCTTCGCGCTTGCCATCGAACTCGACTAATTCCGTTTCTGGATTGCTTACAAAGGAGTAATCAAACGAAATCGTTTGCACGAGAGTGCTGCCTAATACATCCGATTGCGGCCCTCGCAGTTGTCCAATCACTTTCGCCGTTGAAGGGTCGTAGATGTTGAATAAAAGAGGAGTGAGATCCGGCTCTTCGCCATAGTTAGAATCGTTCTCATTGGGTCGAATAATCGAAGTCAGCGCCGATCGGCCAAAGGCATCGAACTCATAACTATAGATTTCTTTTTTTCCTTGAGGGAAAAGATTCGCGCCACCAGAAAAAGTCGTGTTGACTGGAGGAGTCCTGACTTCGATCAAGTTGCCAATCTCGTCATAGCCAAAAAGTACCACTCGTCCTGTAAAGTCCCTCACCTTCCAAAGCTTGCCATCGAGTGCTTTGCCCTCACCCACCTGGAAATACTCGTAGTGAATCTCTCGACCTAAGGTGTCAATCACGGTCGTCAGTGCATCCAGCGGCGCTCCATTTTCTCCGTGCAGAAATTGCATCTGATTGCCGTTGCGATCGCTGAGAGAAGTGAGAAGTCCCTGTGCGCTGTAAGTCCAAATCGTCCCATCAATCTGGATGCGCTCGTAGCTATTATCCGGTTTGCGAAAGATCACACTGTTTTCCCCAAGAGACCAGAATCCACCTGCAGTAAAAGTCCCATCATTCTCGGGGTCTTGCCATTGGCTTGCGCGCAAGCGCCCACTTTCAAAAAGACTCAATGATTGTGCGCCGTTGATTTGCAAACGATCCCCGTAAGTAAATCCCCAACCGTGACCGAAGTGAGAATCAAAACCAGAGATGGTTGAAAAAGGCGCCGCCTCCTCTTGGCGATAGAATCGGGAGAATCGCCAGTCAATCCCCACTCCTTCAATAAATAAATCTTGGCGCAAGAGCCTGTAATCGCCCTTAAGAGTCACCAATCCACTTTCGTAATCTCCACACGCATCACTGTCGCTGGCATAGGGAGCGCCCATACGCGCTTGAGTGATACCGTACTTCTGCATCGCTCGGTTGATTGTCCCCCCTTTCCCATAACCACCAACATTGGGATTTTGTACAGGCTTGCTCCCCCCTTGCGCTTGAGACAAAGAAGGAGAGGGCAAAAACTTCGCAGCCGCCTTTGAGGAGGAAGGAATTGTGGGACCGCGGCCACTACCAAAATGGAA
>CAZMYG010000232.1:0-2766 GCA_964570465.1 uncultured Planctomycetales bacterium | reverse complement strand
CTAGTCGCGCAGCGGTTCGCAGACGGGGTACGGGAGAGTCTCTTTCCCCTCGGACAAGCCCAATAGGGAAATTAATTTTGTGAATTCTTTTATCCTCACGCGTGACGATGTTATCTTTTGCGCGGTTTCGGAGAACGGTCACATGCATCCTCATCGAGCTTGGGCGGAAATCGATCTTGATGCGCTATCCTTCAATCTTAAAAAGATTCAGGCATTAGCGGGCACTGGCGTCATGCTCGTGGTTAAAGCAGACGCTTACGGGCACGGGGCTATTGCGGTTTCTCATCATGCCTTGCGATGCGGAGTTCGTGAACTTGGGGTTGGTGACTCCCAAGAAGCTTTGGAGTTGCGAAGTGCGGGAGTGCGCGCCCCGCTTTTGGTTTTGGGAACTGTCACCGAAGACGAAATTCCCGATCTCCTCGATCATCAAGTTGAAATTGTCGTTCACTCTACTGACCGAGTCCGT
Source organism: uncultured Planctomycetales bacterium (assembly GCA_964570465.1). Lineage (GTDB taxonomy): Bacteria > Planctomycetota > UBA1135 > UBA1135 > CAZMYG01 > CAZMYG01. The sequence goes on along the minus strand of CAZMYG010000232.1, from coordinate 2,300 downwards.
TCTCTCAACCGAGTCGCGGCCAAGCGTCGCACTCTTGCTCGAGTTCATCTCAATATTGATACCGGCATGGGTAGATTGGGCATCTTTCCGGAAAAAGCTTCGGAAATGCTGACAGAGATTGCCAAAGCCAAATCGCTGCGACTTGTCGGTTTGATGACTCATCTTGCCTCTGCTCAGGGAATGAATGATCCGCGAACCCATGTTCAACTAGAAAAATTCGATCAGGTTTTTCAAACCGCAAAAGGTATGGGGTTCTCGATTCCAAAAATTCACTGTTCCAACAGCGCCGCTTTATTTACAGGAATGAACCCTCGATTCGATCTCGTTCGCCCAGGAATCGCTGCCTACGGGATTTTGCCGCAAAACTTGCAAAAAGACGGAGCTCTCAAACCTGTGCTCTCTCTGAAAACCCAGATCATTTTCCTCAAAGATCATCCTGGAGGTAGTTCGATTGGTTACAACGGTCGCTATGTGACGAAACAAGCGACGCGAATCGCTACTTTGCCGATTGGCTATAACGACGGAGTTCCCTATCGACTGGGGAATCGCGGCTATGTGCTCGTTCGCGGAAAACGCGCGCCCATTGTTGGTTCAATTTCGATGGACTACACCACGATTGATATTGGACAAATTCCCGGAGCGCGAGTCGGCGACCGGGTAACTGTGATTGGCCGTGATGGCAACGCTTCGATTCGCGCAGAAGAAATCGCTTCCGCGCTCGAAACCATTCCCTATGAAATCACCTGTGCCATCGGAAAACGGGTGCGTCGCGAATACATCGATTCATCAGTAGAAATCTTCCCGGCCAAACGACGAGAAAAGAAAATTCCAGGCCAAGTTCAGCGCAGCTCTAAATCGTTGCGAGAGGGCATCACATCTGCTATCGATAGCACGACGTGAACGCTTCTTTTTTGCAGCGCTGGAAGAAAACCCTGATTTTATCGGGGGCTTTATTTGTTGCGTTGCTTTCTCTTAGCTCTTTGACCTTCTTTTTCCTCCAGCGAAGTGGTTTTCTCCGTCGAGTCGTCAATGAAGTTTTGGAACAAGAATTGGGCTCGTCTTTCTCTGTTGATGATGCCTGGGTAGAAATCTGGGGACCACGACTGGTTCTAAAAGATCTCCAATTATTTGATTCAAAAAGCAGTATCCCTGTCGTCCGTGTTTCTCGTACATCTATCGATTTTCAATTGAACCCTTTCTCCAAAAACTTTCTCTCTCCGAGTCGCTGTATTCTCGAAGACGGACAAATCGAAATCCCTCTCTCTTCTCTAGATCAAAGCTCCTCTTCTCCATCCGGCGGTGATTCCCAAAGCATGCCGAGACTACCTGAAATTTGGGTACGCAATTGTTCGGTGCAAGTGGATTTGGAAGAAGGGAAAATTCTCCCTTTGGGGCAACTCTCTTTTGCTTTCAGCCCAGAATCCGAAGGTGGCGGAGCTTTACGAGGACAACTACGCCTTCCCGCAGGTCCTTTACTCGCTCTGTCTACGATTCTCGATAGTTCAGGCAATATCAGTTTTCTTTTAGGCGGCGATCTCGATTTTAATGAAAGCAGTGAATTTGAAGCTCAATCGACTCAAAGCCTCTGGCGGCAACTCAATCTCTCTGGGCAATTGGCTTTGCGTGTGCACGGTAGTGTGTATTCGAAATTACCAACCGGCATGCGAGTCGGTGTTGATGCCATGTTCAAAGATTTTTCCGTCACGCTTCCACAAACTCCGTTCCGAATTCAGAACATCACGGGCTCAATCGCAGCAAAGTCCAATACGGGAGCTTATGCCCAACTCCATGGGAAATGGGAGCAAACCACCTGGTCGGTTCAAGCGCGAGCTGAATTTTCTTCTTTGGAAAAACTTTTAGAGGAGCGCTTTGTTCTCAACGCTTTGCTCGAAGCAAAGAGCATTCCCTTTGATGAAAGAATTCGCGAGATTTGTGAACAAGATCGATCCTTGAAAGAAATTTGGGCGGCGCTTTCACCACAAGGACGTTGCGATCTTTCCTTGCGAGCAAAGAAAATATTGGACGACCCTCAAATTCGTTTTGAAGCGGGATTGGATTTGAAAAAAATCTCCATGCTTTTCCGCGGCTTTCCAGAACGAGATCCTTCGCATGTAGTTGGATTTCCTATGCCCATCCATTCTGTCGAAGGGGAGATCTTCTATCGTCCAGATGCAATCTCGATTCACGGCGTCCATGGAAAAATCGCCGATGGCACGATTCAAATTGATGGAAATCTTTTTGGCCATCCTGATCCGGGAATTGATCTCAACATCTCTCTTGGAAATTTTTCTGTCGATGAA
>CAZMYG010000231.1:0-2778 GCA_964570465.1 uncultured Planctomycetales bacterium | reverse complement strand
CAGTACTATGACTATGCGCTGTCCTATTTCATCCTCTTCCAACTTCACGATCACATCGCGAAGAAAATCCTAGGCCAAGACCCCCACGACACCAATTACTACGGCAATAAATCCGTGGGTAAATTTCTCGACTCCATCATGCGACCCGGCGCCAGCGCCGATTGGCGAGCGATGTTGAAGGAAAAAACTGGAGAAGATCTTTCTGCCAAAGCCATGCTTTCCTATTTCGAGCCATTGATGAAATGGCTGCAGGAACAGAATCGAGGACGCAAGCACACTTTGTCTGAGATTTAATTTCCTTGGCAGAAAAACTCGTCACTGTTGCACGCTTTGAAAACTCTGTTCAAGCGGAGCTGGCAAAGGGTCAGCTGGAATCGGCGGGAATCAAAGCTGTTGTCATTGATGGGAATTTGATCGACACCGCCTGGCAGTTCAACACTGCCGTGGGCGGTGTCAAAGTTCAGGTTCTAGAATCAGACCAAGAAAAAGCGGCGTCTTTACTTCAACACAAAGAACCAAGCGATTTCTCAGAAGATTTTCCAGACGAGACAAAGGAATTAGAAAATGAAGAAAGCGCTTCCACTCCATCTCAGCGAGAAAAAGACGCCGATCGTGCTCTACGCAGCGCGGTTTTTGGGATTGTGCTGTGGCCGTTGCAGATCTACACAGCCCTTCTGATTTTTAGAGTATTTATCTCTCATCAAAGATTACTCGATCGATATCGAGGCAGGCTGATTTCAGCATGTGTCATAAATCTCATTTTCTGGATACTCGGCATTCTGTTTCTACTTCAACACTACAGAGTACTTTAATTTCCCAAACGATCGACGAACTGGATATTTAGGCTTCAATTGACAGTTTCTTCCACTAGCAATATATTGATTCAATGTGGAATATCCTATTTTTTATAGCTTTTACTTCGCATAAATAGAAAATATCTCTCATTGAAATTGCGAAGGTTGAAATTCCAGCGCTTCTACAACGCGCTGACATTCCCTTCGATCTAACGGAGGTCTTAGTCAACGACCAGGGGATGCAAATCCCTGCAAATACTCATGAACTCCACTGGCTGCGCCAAGAAAAAATTCCCTACAGGTTACTGAAAAGAGATCTCGCTCAAGACTTTGTAGAACAACTAGAAAAAGTCTCTCTTGTAGATGCGCAAGAACCCCCTCTCGGCTTTGGATCGATTGGCGGATATTACACCTACACGGAAATTGGAGAAAAACTCGACGAACTTCATTCTCTGTTTCCCAATGTCATTGGAGAAAAAATCAGTATCGGACTTTCTTGGGAAGGTCGAGAAATTTGGGCTGTTCGCATCTCCAATCGCCCCGAAATCGATCAACAAAAACCGCGGAGCTATTTTGATGCAATGCATCATCCCAGAGAGCCCATGGGAATGATGACTCTACTTCATTTTATGTATGAACTAGGACATTCCTACGGAAGCGATCCATTTCTAACCCAACTTGTCGATCAACGAGAAATTTGGTGTATCCCCTGCGTTAATCCCGACGGCTATGTTTACAACCAGCAAACGGATCCGCTTGGTGGAGGTCTGTGGCGATACAATCGCCGTCCCCCGGCTCCTGGAGTCCCTGAACATTGCGCTGGAGTGGATCTCAATCGCAACTATCCAATCGGCTGGGGCGTAGAACCAGGCTCCTCATCTGAACCATGTAATGGAAATTATCGAGGAACAGCCCCTTTTTCCGAACCTGAAACTCAAGCTCTTTCTAACTTTTATCTCAGCCATGCTCCGTTTGGGACGAGCGATTCCATCCATACCTTTGGCAAGTTTTATGTATTCTCCTGGGGGTTTACCAATCTGGAGAGCCCAAGTCATGAAGAATGCTTCTTAATCGGCAACTGGCACACACAGGAAAATCACTACACCGTGGGTCCACTTTACTCGACGATTTTTCCTGCAAGTGGAGTCGCTGTCGATTGGGCCCATGTCGCGTTAGGCTCGCACTCTTTCACCAGTGAAATCGGTACCGATTTTTGGCCAACTCCAGACCAAATCGTTCCGATCGCAACGGAAAATCTCAACCAATTTGCTAGGCTCGTGGCATCAGCGGGGCCTTACGTTCGCATGTTGTCTCACTCCGTGAGAGAAGGTGCGGGAAATCACGATCTGCATATCAATCCTCAAGAAACTGGTTTTGTTTCTGTTTTGATGCAAAACTTTGGAGTATTAACTACTGGACCGATCACGCTAAGACTGCGCAGTAATCATCCACATGTAAGCATCATTCATGGAGAATCTGTCATCCCTTCGCTCGCGGCATTCGCATCGCAAAATTCAGATTTTTCACAGCTTGAATTTGCTTTGTCTTGTGAACTCATCCCAGAGTCAGTCATTGTTTTGGAACTCGACATTTCTCATGATGGTTTTTTTAGCACCAGAGAGGTCTCGGTGTTTGTCGAGGCAACTCCATCCATGAACCCTTATGAACTCAATGGAAACTACCCAATTAATGTTTTTGACTTTCTGTGTCTTTTTGATGGTTTCGCTTCTATGGACTCCTGTCCGCAGGCAGACGTAGCCCCATGTGGAGGAGACGGAATCATCAATTTGGCAGATATACTCGCTGAGATCCGCGCTTTTCAGGGCGATTATGCTTGCCCTATGGAACAGGAACCCTGCGAATAAATATTCGCTATTCTGTCTGGAAGAAAAAAACTAAAACGACCAGCCAACACCGAGGGTGTAGGTCACATCCGTTCTCTCTCTGCCTGTTGCTGGAGTGGAATCCCAGGAGATCACGGTCT
>CAZMYG010000230.1:0-2788 GCA_964570465.1 uncultured Planctomycetales bacterium | reverse complement strand
GCAACCCTCCCAGGACGGGTTTCTGACGAGGCGCAACGAAGCGAGCGGTCGCAAGTGGCGCCGTCGCGGCTCGTGCGGAGTTTTTAGACATGCCTCTAGATTCATCGAACAATCTCCCGTCGGCGACGCGCGATATACACCGAGCCGACCAAAGCGACCAAGAGCACAACTGCCGCTAGTTCGAAAGGCACCAAATAGCCGTCGTTGGAAAGAAAACCTTTCCCTAGATCGACGACTGTCGGAATCGTCTCTGGTTTTTGTCTTGTGATTTCAGGCAAATCTTTCTGAACAATCCAACCGGACACATTGGCAATTTTGAAACCGACAAGAATTGCGATTCCTCCAAACAGCACGAGCGCTGAACCAATTCGAGCCAAGCTTCGCTCTTTTTTATCAATGGGCGAAAGCATGACACCGAAAAGAATCAGCACGAGAATTCCACCGACATAGATCAACACCTGAGTCACCGCGAGGAAATCCGCACCGAGTAATAGAAAAAATCCTGCGATGCCAAAGAAGGTCGCCATTAAAGAGAAGGCTGAGTTGACTACGGAGCGAGCGAAGAGAGCTAGTAATGCTCCACCTAGAGTCAACAAAGCAAAAAAGAGAAAGGCTACGGTTTCCATTAGCTTGTCGGAGGCTCCGGAGGTTTTTGGGGTGCAGCTGGTTTTGGAGCAGCTGCAGCCGGAGGCGTTGCCGTTGCAGTCGCGGCACCTGCAGCAGGAGCAGCCGGCGCTGCCGCTTTTGCAGCAGCCGCGGCAGCGGCCTTCGCCGCTTTTTCTTTCTCCGCTTGCTCGAAACGTACTTTTGCGTCCGGGCTCATCCCCTTATAGCTCAACAAATCTAAATTGAATTCTTTTCGGTCGTAGCTCACGAGTGCGAATTCCTTGCCCATGTGAATGCAATCTTTGGGGCATGGATACACACAGAGCTCGCAGAAAATGCATTTGTTGTAGTCGATGGTGAACTTGACCCATTCGAGCTCTTTGCCTTTACGCACCGCTTCCATTTCGATGCAGTCGACAGGACAGGCGCGCGCGCATTGGAAGCAATAAATACATTTCTCTTGTTCGAGATAGTGAATGCCTCGATAGCGATCGGGAATTGGCAAGCGTTCGTCAGGGTACTGAACCGTGATTGGCTTTTCTTTCCAGAGATACTTCCCAGTAACAGCGAGCCCCATCACATTGGACCAAAGTGAATCCCAGATGTTTTTGAAATAAGAAGATTTTGTTGCGCCTGTGGCGGTCATGTCGTCGCTCCTTTAAACAACGGAACGATATAGAGTTCCCAACCCGCCGCACCAATGAGACAAACGAGCGACATAGGAGTGAGATATTTATATCCAATCACCATTACCTGATCGATGCGGATGCGAGGCACTGTCCAGCGAATCCACATCATGAAGAAAACGAGAATCATGGCTTTCACGATGAACACAACGCCTGCGGCAATTTGATAAATCGCAGCGGGCGCGTTTTGTTCGAGCCAAGGAATACCCAAGAAATTCCAGCCCCCCAAGAAAAAGGCAACGGCAACCGCCGACATAATGAACATCGCAGCATATTCTTCGAGGAAGAAAAACGAGAAGCGAATTCCTGTGTATTCGGTATGGAAACCGGCGACGAGTTCGGATTCAGCTTCGGGAAGATCGAAGGGCGCGCGCTTGGTTTCTGCAAGAGTCGCAACATAGAAGAGAACAAAGGCTGGCAAGATGAATGGGTTTTGGAAAATCAACCAATGCATTCCACCCCAACCACCTTGCAGCTCACTCGCATGCTTGAGCGAGAAAGTTCCCAACACAACCACGGGCACCATCAAGGAAAGCCCCAGCGGGATTTCATAGGCGACTACCTGTGCGGCCTGTCGCATGCCACCGAATACTGACCATTTATTATTCGAAGCCCAGCCCGCCATGATGATGCCAATCGTCGTCAGCGAAGAAATCGCGACGATGAAGAAAACTCCCAAATCGATGTCGGCGAGAATTGCACCGGGCGCGAGCGGCACGCAGACAATCGCAGCCAACGCACTCGCGAGCACAATCGCTGGAGCAAGAATAAATAGTTTTCGATCTGCGCCTGAAGGAATGATGTCTTCCTTCATCAAGAGCTTCACACCGTCCGCAATCGATTGCGCCCAGCCATGCCAGCCACCGACATACATAGGACCATAGCGACATTGAATATGACCAGCGACTTTTCTTTCGAGCCAGATCGAGAACATGACGACGACAGTGATTCCGCCCATCACCAAACCGAAACCGACCATACCTGCAATCAATGCGAGCATCCAAAACGGCAAAGGCACGTTCAAGTGCTGCATCAATTGAGTAATGAAGTTTCCTTCAGCGAGAAACATCATCGATCGGTCTCCCCAATCACGACGTCGATAGAACCAACTACCGCAACCGCATCAGCGAGCATCACTCCGGGAGCCATCGCAGGCAGAATCGAAATATTGCAGAAGGAAGGTCCGCGCACTTTGATGCGGTTCGCAACTTTTCCTCCACTGCTGATCACATAGTGGCCCAGCTCTCCGCGCGGATTTTCAATTCCGACATAGGCTGCGCCCGCAGGCACACGAATCGTTTGTCCGACATCTGCGAGTACCTGCTGACCATCGGTTTCTTTGATTAGATCAATGCACTGTCTCAAAATCCGGATCGATTCCATCATCTCGAGCACGCGAACGTAATAACGGTCCCAGCAATCGCCGAGTGTTCCCATTTTCCCTTCGCCGAGAATGACATTGAATTTCACTCGGGGATAAAGGCCATAGGGCATAT
>CAZMYG010000229.1:0-2863 GCA_964570465.1 uncultured Planctomycetales bacterium | reverse complement strand
TCCAGCTGAAATACTGTTTGCCGCTTCCAAGAATTCCGCCCGCTCCAAGTTTGAAAGGGAGAAGCATTTTCTTGAGTGCGCCGCCTTGTGGGCTCAACACAACTCCGATTCTCGCCTGTACGACGCGGATGCCTTTCTGAGCAGCGAGTGCGGAGGCTTCTTCCCAAGCGGCGCAGGTTTCTGCGAGGAATCCCGTCCCTCGCGCGCTGTTCTCATCAAGAACTTCCTCGCCGCGATTTCCGTAGAAACCAATCGCCGATGCTTGCAAGAAAACTTTGGGTGGCTTTGACAGCTTCGAAATAGTTTCTGCTAGTAATTTTGTTCCACGAACCCGGCTATCGAGAATTTTTTTCTTCTGTTCTTCACTCCAGCGCGCGGCCGCAATGTTTTCTCCGGCGAGATGAATGACGGCGTCGAAGCCTTCAAGAGCCTGAGCATCGATCTCTCCACTTGCCGGATCCCAGAAGATTTTTTCAGAAGAGTTTTGTGCTTTAGAGCGAACGAGGCGACTTGCGCTATGTCCGCCTGTTGTCAAAAACGGTGTAAGCACGGAACCAATCAAGCCAGAGGCTCCGCTAATCAGAATTTTCATCGGCTTCACTCCATGATGAGCTTTCAAATCTTCCGCAGTGAGATGATGTCGAAAACGGAAAAGTTGATCGAGTTTCTTTTCGATGCGTTTCCCGGCAACTCCCCAGCCGAAAGAACCCAGCGGTAACGCATATTCAAGTTCATCGACGAGGAAAGAAGAATTCGGGCCATCCGCTTCAAAACGGTGAAAGTGATTCCAATAGGCAAAAGGTCCTTCGATTTGCAAGTCCTGGAAGAATTTCCCCGCTTGATAATCTTGGTGTTCGGAAACCCAGCGTTTCCAAAACGGCCCGACTTTGACTCGCAAAGTGAGCCGCGAGCCTTTTTCAAGCCCGCCGCTACGGGAGAGGATTTCCACTTTTTCCCAGGGAGGTTGCAGTCGTTCGAAAGCGCCCGGACGTGCATGCCATTGGAAAAGCTCTTCGACAGAAACCGGCACCCGCATTTTTCGAATGAATTTTCTCGTTTTCATGGAGAGTTACTTTCCGTGGCGGGAGCATTGTAAAGGCGCATGTATTCTTCCACTCGATATTTCCGCGCGGTGTTTTCGCTGCTCATATAACGCACAGTGCCGAATACAGGACGTTCTGGCCCCCAAGGACGATCGAAGCGGCCGAGCACCCAGAAAATCCCCGTGTAGGAATTCGGATTTCTCCCGTCGAGTGCGTATCGATTATTGAGTTCGATCAGAATTTGCAATGCTTCTTGTGGCGAACGCGACCACTCGAGAATTTTCTTTCCCCAAAGCATGCGCAAGTAATTGTGAATCGTTCCTTCTCGTCGCAGTTGATTCTGTGCAGCATTCCAAAGTGGGTCGTGGGTCTGTGAATTTTCAAATTCTTCTAACGAGTAGAGAAAACCGCGTTTGTTCTTCGCGTGCTTCTCCAAGGTCGCTCGCGCCCATGCGGGTAAGGATTCAAAACGATCGTAGTCTCTGCGAAAGAAACAGAAGTTGTAGCCGAGTTCTCTCCAGGTGATGAGCTCGTCGAGAAAAAGCTCCGCATTGGCGCTTAAATTCCACCAGCCTGCTCGTTTCCCATGCGCTTTTTTGGAAAGTTGTCTTGGTTGCCAATGTTCTCGTTTTGTAATCGCTGTGAAAATTTCGTGACTCGAAATATGTCCAAAATGAAGGAAAGGCGAGAGCGAGCTGCGAGCCGCAGTTTGCGGCTCGTTGCCATGCTCTGCGTAAAGATCGAAGCGCTTTTGCAAGAAAGAAGCGAGAGTTTGGTTTGCACGGTTTTCGCCGCCGCGCTCGCTAGTCAAGACAGCTGGTTTCCAACGTTGAGTGATTTCTTTTGGAATCGTTTTTAATCGAGGCAATTTGAGTCTTGCCAAGGGATTTGCCTGTGGAAAATCCTGTAGATGTTTAGGCAACTCTTTTTGCAGAAAGCGGCGAAACGCATACGCCGTAGGAAAATCCTTTTGTGCAGAGCGAAGCGGGAGCAATCCGTTGGAGTCTACTGTTTCGAGCCGTACATCGACTTGCTGTGCCGCGGCCTCGACCATGCGCGGGAGAAAAAAACAGGGAAACTCGTCTGTCACAATCGCGCAGGCGCGACGACTCAATCCCTGAAGCAGACCTTTCCCCGAATCAATTTTTGTTTCGACATAAGGAAAGTAAGTCACAGGAGTTTTTGCAAAACTCTCTGCATTCGCTGACATGCCTTCCAGCACGAATCGATCGAATCGTTCGCTTTTCCAAGGATAGTTTGCACGCAAGGCTTCGAGCACGAGCAGGGGCTTTTGCAATTCCTTTGCGAGATTCGCGGCGTGTTCGAGAGCGAAATTCCAACGTGTGCGCCGATTGGCAATCATCCAGTACAAAACGAATTCTCCCTGCGCTCGCAGGGGCATTTCGTTCCTTTTCTGAATTCGAATCTCTGGGATATCCATAGAAAAATGAAGACGAACATGTTAACGAAGCGACCCCGAATGAATCGAGCTTTGCTTTTTTTCGCGTTTGTTTCGTTTTTGGCCGCTAGCGCCCAAGCGCAGGACATGATCGATGTGTTTCGCGGCGATGAAATCGACGATCGCAACTTTCGCTATAACGAATCCTATTTCCTCAACATTCTTTCCTTCGATCATGACCTGTCTTTAGAGAAAGAATGGGATTTCGCCCGCAGCGGTTATCGCGGAACGGCGGGCAGTCTGCACAGCAAGGGCATTTATCTCGACCAGGATCTCAAGCTGAGTTCTGCCGTCGACGAACGCCTTTCTTTTCGCGTGCATTTTCGCCAAGCCGAGGATTTTGATTCGCGTTACGAGCGTT
>CAZMYG010000228.1:0-2878 GCA_964570465.1 uncultured Planctomycetales bacterium | reverse complement strand
GCCCGGTCTTCGTTTGGGCGGGTCGGAGACCCGCCCCTACCGCGAAGATGGTCTCGAATCTTCCAGATCGCGCGAGCCAAAGCGAATTTTTCCCCAAAACTCAACGAACGAAAGAAAAGCAAAGAGGGAAACAAATGAAGCGGCGCTGGAAGCGGAGCCGCAGCAATCGTGGAAATTCTTCCTTGGCGATCGAGCAATTCGATCTTGGGGTGAAAGGCAATGCAATCCGAAGCGCCAATTCTGCGATAGAGTTCAATCAAACGGGTGCAACTACGCAGCAAAACGTGTTGGCAGTTATCGATGAACTCGGGTGAAGCTCCCCCTGTGGCTACATCAATCGAAGAAGCGCGACCTCCAAGAACAGATCGCTTTTCGAAAAGAGAAACTTCAAATCCCTGATCTGACAATCGCAGCGCCGCCGCGATACCGGCGAGACCTCCTCCAAGGATGGCGATTCCTGGTTTGGGTGACACTTCTATTCACCAAATGAAGGACTGAGAACCGCTTTTGTCGTTTGCCAGACTTTTTCGCCCCGTGAAAGGCGAACAGGCGCTGTCAGAACCTGAAAGTTTTTTCTCTCGATCTTGTTTAGTAATGCACGATAGATGCGAGCCATCACGGAAATTGAAAGGCGGGATCGGAAATCGAGTTCGGCAAGCAGAGGAGATGCGGCGTTGTAAAAAGACTGCGCGCGTATCGCTTCGAATTGCATCAAGCGAACAAAGCCATCGCTATTCCTTCCTTGAAGAATGTCTTCAGGAGAAACTCGGAAGCGTCGCAAATCATCGAGCGGGATATAGATCCGCCCCATCGAGGCATCTTCGCGAATATCGCGCAGAATATTGGTGAGCTGGAAGGCAAGGCCCAATTTTTTTGCCGCCTCTTTGGACGTTTCGCTCTTCGCCCCCAAAACCTGAATCGTCATCAGTCCGACCGTTGAGGCCACTCGATAACAGTACCAATGCAATTGCTCGAAGTTCTCATAGTGAGTGGTTTTTAAATCGGACTCAGTGCCTTCGATCAATTCTTCAAAAAGAGAGCGTGGGATTTGATATTTAGAAACGGCTTTGGCGAAAGCAGGCAAAATCGGGTCACGATCCGTTTTCCCTTCATAAGACTCAGACAATGCCAGTCGCCATTGCTCGAACGCCGATTGTGGATTTTCGAGTTTTACATCATCCGATAAGTCGTCGCATTTGCGCAAAAAGGCATAGATCGCAAAAAGCGCCTCACGCTTTTGCTCATCCAGAAATCGAAGCCCGTAGTAGAAATGTTTCGCCTGGGACTTCGCCACACGCTGACAAAGCGCGGTCGATTGTTGTAGTTCGAGTTCAGCGACTGAGTTCATCCAAATCCCTTAGGGTCGTAACTTATAGAAAGGATCTCAAAATCAGACAAGCCTTGTCCCATCGGCTCAGTTTAGGCCGATGTTGAAACACGTCGAATCGGGCTTTTTCAATTCGATCGAGTATTTTTTCGCCCCCTAAACTAAAAAGCGACACATCGATGCGCAGTCGATTGGGAATTACCGAAATCAATTCTCGCCCCTTTTGAAAAAACTCCCTCGTTCGATTCACTTCGAATTTCATCAGTTCCTGAAACCGCTGATCACAGCGCTGCGCTCGTAAATCATCTTCCCCAATACCAACTCGCTCCATATCTTCCAAAGGGAGATAAATCCGCCCTTTGTCGAGATCGATCGAGATATCTTGCCAAAAATTAGTGAGCTGTAACGCGGTGCAAGTGAAGTCCGCGAGCTTTTGGCGCTCCGGATCGCGAATGTCAAAAAGATAGAGGAACAATCGCCCCACGGGATTTGCAGAACGTTCGCAGTAAGAAAGCAAATCTTCGAAAGTGGGCCAACGCGGCTGAGTTTGATCGAGAGTGAAAGCTTCGATGAGGTCGGCGAAGGGTTTTTTCGGAATCGCGAATCGCGCGATTGTTACTCGCAAGGCGATAAATACCGGGTGTCGTGCCTTTCCTTCGTAGCAAGCGTCGAGCTCTTCACGCCATCGCAGGAGAGCTTGGAGCGATTCCTGAGGGTGGGCGAGCTCATCCCCCAAATCATCCGACCAACGACAGAAGGCATAGATGTTGTAAAGGTGTTGGCGTTTGTTGGCGGGAACCAAAAAACTACAGACCGTGAAGTTCTCGTAATGAGTTTTCGCGAGTTCGCGGCAAAAAGCTTCCGCCTCCTCTAAAGAGAAGTTTTTGTACGTTTCACTCCCCATCTGCAGCTCCGCAAGAACGCTCATGCGCTCGATCTTAGAAGCGAAGCAAGAATTCAACAATGTCCCCTTAAAGTTCTCTGAGCCGCTGTAATTTTCAGAGTCCCCCTCTATAATTTTCCGTTTGAAAAACTCGTCTGCTAACACTCATCCAAGAATCCAAGCAGCCAAGGAAGTGATCTCCGCGGAAGCTAGGACTCTATCTAAGTTGCAACAACGAATTGATGAATTCTTCGTTCGCGCTGTGGAACTCGTTCTGCTTTGCAAGGGGCAGGTCGTGCTGACCGGAATGGGAAAGGCCGGCATTATTGGACAGAAAATTTCGGCAACCTTGGCTAGTACGGGTACGCCTTCGATTTTTTTACATCCTGCAGAAGCTGCCCACGGAGATCTCGGCCGCATTCGTGAAAACGATTTACTTATAGCCCTTTCGAATAGTGGCGAAACTGAGGAGTTGCTGCGCCTCCTCAATCCGGTCAAAAAAATCGGCGCCAAAATCATCGCGATCACCGGAGTTCCTACTTCTCGACTTGCCCAGCATGCGGACTGTGTTCTGAATCTAGGACCCGTCGACGAAGCCTGTCCTCTGGGACTAGCGCCGACAGCGAGTTCGACCGCGAGCGCCTCCGGGTCACGCACGAGCTCCTCGA
>CAZMYG010000227.1:0-2890 GCA_964570465.1 uncultured Planctomycetales bacterium | reverse complement strand
GCGCGGGCGCGACCCGGGAGCGCTGGGCCGTGGGAGGGTTTGGCCCCAGGCGGCGCCTAAGCTAGCGATATGCCGGAATCCCTGTCACCGACTCTCCAATCGCCAAAGTGTGAATATCGTAAGTTCCTTCATAGGTATTCACGGTTTCGAGATTACAGAGATGTCTTCCCGATTGATATTCGAGAATGATGCCGTTTGCTCCAAGCATGTCTCGCGCGTCGCGAGCGATTTCCAATGCCGTCATGACATTGTTTCGCTTCGCGAGCGAGACTTGGAAGTGACTCATCTTGCCTTCGTCTTTGAGCCGTCCTAGTCGATAGCAAAGCAATTGACCCTTGGTGATTTCCGTCACCATGTCCGCCAACTTTTTCTGGGCGAGCTGGAATCCGGCGAGAGGTTTTCCAAAGATAATTCTCTCCTTGGAATAGTTCAGCGCTTCGTCATAGCAAGCCATGGCAGCACCGAGAGCGCCCCAAGCAATTCCATATCGCGCTTGTGTAAGACAGCCTAAAGCAGAGCCTAGGCCCTTAGTTCCTGGTAATAGATTTTTCTCGGGAATGCGTACGCGCTCGAGTACGAGTTCACTCGTTACCGAAGCGCGCAAAGAGAATTTCATCTTTTGTTCTGGCGCACTGAATCCAGCGGCTCCCTTTTCAACAAGGAATCCGCGAACCCCTTGATCGGTCTTGGCCCAAACCACGGCGACATCGGCGATGGTTCCATTTGTGATCCACATTTTGCGACCGTGCAACACCCATTCTCCGCCTTCTTTCCATGCGCGAGTCTGCATGCCACCGGGATCAGAACCAAAGTCAGGCTCGGTCAAACCGAAGCAACCAACCTTTTCTCCCTTAGCAAGTTTGGGTAGCCAGTATTTTTTCTGTTCTTCGGAACCGTAGGCAAAAATGGGATACATCACCAAGGCGCCCTGAACCGAGACCATGGATCGAATTCCAGAATCACCGCGCTCGAGTTCCTGGCAAATCAAACCATAGGCGACATTATTGAGATTCGCGCAGCCATACTCTTCGGGGAGATTGGCGCCGAAAAGATTCAGTTCGGCGATTTCGGAAATGAGTTCCCGAGGCACATGTCCTTCTTCAAACCATTTACCGACATTTGGCACAATTCTCTCGCTAACAAAATCGCGTACTGTGTTGCGTACCATCAACTCGTCTTGCGAGTAGAGAGAATCCATTTCGTAAAAATCGAGCCCTTTGAAATTTTTCAAACTGTCCTCCGAGGGAAATAGCCAGGGGAAATAAAAAGAAGAGGGCGAAAATCCTAACGGGAGAGAAGTGGGATCGCTAGTGCGTTTCTCGGCGCAAAAGACCTAGATATCCGCTCATCAATCCGTTCTCTGGACCGCGAGCGGCGCGGAAAAGCGAGCGAAGTTCTTCGGGGAGAAGAATTCCTTTGGTGAAAAAGCGATAGAGCTTGGTTCCAAATATTTCTCCCGTCGAGCGCGCTAAGGCATAGCGCATATTGGGAGTGAGAGAGTTCAAAGCCTGAACAAATTGTGAAATCGTTTCCGGTTGTCTCAAAAATTTGCGGAACTCAGTTCGCCAAAGACGAACTTCTTCCTGTTCCTTCGCAGTTCCGTTTTTTAGCCAATGCTGAATCGGCTTTGCCGTTCGATAGGGATCGAATAGTTTCGAGACGAAATAGGCGAGCCCGCTACGAAACGATTGCATGCAGAACAGAGTCAATGCGTCTTCTTCGAGTGTGAGAGGCTCCTCACCACGGGCGAGCAACAAGCCAGCACCTTCGCAAACGCCGCAGAAACTCGTGTCATTGAGTAATAACTGAGAAGTTTTGGGAACCAAAAGAACGGGCAAATGTTTGGTTTCCCATTGCAGCGCGGCGATTTCACGAGAGCTGAGTCCCGCTTCGCGCGCGAGTTTCAACGCATCATTCGCTTCGTTATCGAGCAACAATTCAAATCGATCGAGTGAAGGGTCATCGCATTCGAGCAATACAGCAAGCGCGAGTGCTACGGTATGGATGCGATCCAATAATAGAGCTCTCAATTCCTCGCGATCGGAATTGCTGGGAGTATTGCCTTTACTCGGTCGCGCTTCCAGCCATTCCAAATGAGAACCCAAAGCCGCGAGCGGGGAAGAGCTCAATACACGGAAACTGCGTTCTCCCTGACGAAACACCTGAACGCGGGGAGCGTGATGATGTCTCGGCTCATCGATCACCGCATTTTGATGCACGATGACGGAGCGCATCTCGATTCCTTCGTGGCGTAGACATTCGTCAACACAGCGAGGTAAGTGACTTTCACTCACATGCTGTTCGCCAAAGAGTACAAATAAAGTGCTTCCGGCTTGAGAGCCTAAAAAGTCCACGATTTTCTTTGCCGCTTTTTCATCGCGTTTGCGAAGCGCGTCACTACCGCGGCCTTCGTGATTCAAAGCTAGTACAGGCAATTGATTCTTTTTGGCGAAGAGCAAAATCTTGCGATAACTCTCCCAATCGAAACCCCAGCGTTCCCAATAACGAATCGCTTTGAGAAAAGCGGGTTCGGAAATTTTCCCCTGCAGAAATCGATCGAGCGTTTCTTGATCCTGCGCATGCACCATTTCCAAGCCAATGGTTAAATGTTTGCGATGTCGAAAGGCTCTTTGCAAAAGAAAAAGAAAAGACTCTCGCGATTGAGTGAGAGTGTGATCGTCTCCCACATAAATCAGATCCGATTTAGAAATGGCACGAGCCAAATTTGAAAGCGAACTCTTGCGCCCGGGAGATTTTAAATCGTGTCGATATTCCTTCTCGTAACGATCGAGAGAAGGAGGCTTGGCTCCGACCCAGTTTTCTTTTTCAGAACTGAGCAGCCGCCAGAGAGAAGTTTGAAAATCTTCGAGTGGTTTTCGATTCGACACGA
>CAZMYG010000226.1:0-2984 GCA_964570465.1 uncultured Planctomycetales bacterium | reverse complement strand
GTGCCGACTACGGAGATATCAATAACAACGGAGTCATTAATCTCGATGATATCCTTTGTGTTTTACAGGGCTTTGCGGGGGACCACGATTGTGCGCCTCTTTCTGCACAAGACATTTTCCCTTGTTCTCCGAGCACAGGGCCGATAGGAGATGGCTTTGTAAATCTCAGCGATATCCTGGCAATGCTTCATGCCTTTAGTGGAACAAGTACTTGTGTTGGCCCTTGTATCTCCTGTACGAACAATCAAGCACCAATTGCAAACGGGGGACCAGATCTAAATGGTCAGGTCGGTGTTCCAATACTTTTCGATGCTTCTGCCTCGACCGATCCCAACGGAAACAGCACGCTCCATTCCTATTGGTGGAATTTTGGTGATGGAAATTTCACCGGCTGGCAGGATTCCCCAACAGTTTTGCATACTTATGCGAGTGTGGGCAACTACACGGCTCGGTTGTGGGTTCGAGATCAATGCGAGGCAATGTCGAATAACGATCTTATTGGCGTTTCGATCAGCAACAGCAATCCTTGCATTGGAAACACTCCGCCAAACGCAAATGCTGGGCCCAATCAATCGGCTTCAGTCGGCGTGGTTTTAAATTTCAACGCAATGCAATCCTCTGATCCCGGCGGTGGCATCATTTCCTATCAATGGAATTTTGGAGACGGTGCGACGGCGAATGGGATCGTCGTGAGTCACAGCTACGCAACGGCGGGTGTCTTCACCGTGACTCTGACTGTGAGCGATAACTGCAGTGCCACTGGAGTCGACACTGCGATCGCAACAATCTCAAACCCGAACCAGGCTCCTCTAGTTAACGCGGGTGCGGATCAAGCCATCTCCATGCCCTTGGTTGGAAATGCCACGATAGGTTTAAGCGGGAGCTATAGTGACGATGGGCTTCCGGTTGGAGGGCTCATTACAAAAATTTGGTCTTCAATTTCCGGACCCGCAGTGCCAACTTTTTCAAATCCATTGGCATTGGATTCGAGTGTCACTTTCCCTGTCGCTGGTATCTACACAATGCGCCTGACCGTGCATGACGGTGCGTTAATGGGTAGTGACGAGATTCGGATTACAGTGAATCCCAACGTCTGTGCGAACAACGTTCCACCCGTTGCCAATGCGGGTCCCGATTTGCAAGGAAGTGTTGGAGGGCTATTTTCCTTCAACGCTGCGGCATCCTCAGATTCCAACGGAACGATTCAATCTTATGTTTGGAACTTTGGCGACGGACAATCTAGTTCGGGACTTCTGGTGAGTCATGTCTATTCCTCTCCAGGGATTTATACCGTTGTGTTGACAGTTACTGACAACTGCAACGCAACACATAGCGATCAAGCCACAGTTACGGTCAATCAAACTTCGGGCGAGCTTGACGCGCATTTCAAGGTTTATCGGCTTGGTTCCATTGTGAATGGGCAGGAGCAGTGGATTGAAGTGGGTGCTTCCGAATCAGTTCAAATGAATGAACAGTTGAAGATTGATGCGACAAGTTCTTCAGGTCCCATTCACTTCTATAGTTGGCAGATGGGCGATGGATCTTTTAATTCTGGTTCTATTGTCTATTACAACTACGGCAATATCACTGTATACAACGGTTATTCGCAGTCCTTCACGATTGAACTCATGGTGTTTGATTCGAGCTGGGTTCACTCCGATGTTTTTTCTAGAACGCTGCAGGTATCCAGCACGATGAGTTTTCTCGATGCACTTGCACTTGCCGACAATAATTCCAACGACATCGCCATCGACGGCAACCGTGCCTTTACCAGTCATTTCAATGGCAAGCTCACGACCCTCAACATCACGAACCCTTCAAGCATGCAGGTACTCAGCCTAATCGACGCGCCGGTTGGCAAAGCAATCGCTGCAGCGAACGGGAATGCTTATCTTTGTGCGGGAACTGTAGGCCTTGCGATCTATCAGGTTGGTAGCGCGGCAACGCCGACTTGGATGGCTACTTACAACACGGCTTCACAAGATGGTCAAAGGGCGCAAGATGCCGCGGCTCGTGGTAAGGTTGTTTTCTTGGCGGCTGGGACTGCAGGATTCAAGATTCTCAACATGAGCAATCCAGCTTCACCAGCAGTTCTTGGCTTTTATGTTTTGCCTAGTAATTCTAGTGCGGACGTCATCATGGTCTCCGGGGGCAGAGCCTATGTGGCGGACGTTATTGGCAACATCCACATCTTCAATATTTCGGCGATCGATATAAATAATCCTAGCCCGGCGTCACCGACTCTGATGGGAACGATTTCTTTGGGCAGAAACGTTCAGCATATGAGCGTTACTGGAAATACAGTCGTCGCGCATGCGGCTCCGGATGGATTGTTCTTCTACGATGTAGCAAATCCAGCAAATGCGATTTTTCTAGGAAATTACGACATTTCAAATGATGCGGTGGGCTTATCTCCTGGTGGAGTTGCAGCCATTGGCAATCGTGTTTATGTCACTTTTGGTCAGGTGTTGGGTATCGGAAGTACTGTAGCAAGAGTGAATATCGCCAATCCCTCAGAGGCCTATATCATGGAATGGATTGCTCTAAGCTCACACCAGGTTTCCGATATCAATCGGGGCCCCGTGATCCATGAGGGCAAGCTCTTCTTTGCGAACGCTAAGTACACTGCGGTCGCTCTCGATATCCTGGAATAGAGCGGTTTTAGGAAATCTCAAATCGGATAAGCCTCTAACTGGCTGCCTGCAAACATCTTAAGTTGGCCCATTTTTATCAAATAAATTGGATTTTCTCTGTCCCGAAAACCGCTCAATCACGTTCATAGGGCGAGACGGAAGGCTTTATGAGATTTCTCTATAGTTCCGTTTCTGTCTTGACGAAAGAGGGACCTGTTAAACCGGGTATCTTTTGGGGAATACAAAAGATGTTGCAATTGGAATACAACTGGGGGACGCGCATGTTTCACACGTCTTGGTTTTTGAAAATCACGGCTTCTGCGTTTTTGTTTATTTTTACGTCCTCTGCGC
>CAZMYG010000225.1:2384-3105 GCA_964570465.1 uncultured Planctomycetales bacterium | reverse complement strand
GACCGAAATATCCGCGAGCACTCGTTTTCGACCCATGGTGTAGCGATCGCGATCGGGCAATTGCATGGTTAAACCCAAGGCCATTCCACGCGGGATGATAGTGACTTTGTGTAATTTCTCCGCCTCTGGAATGAGACAAGAAACCAAAGCATGCCCACCTTCGTGATAAGCCGTAATCTTACGATCGTCCTCTTGCATCACGCGGCTTTTCTTTTGCCGGCCAAAACGAATCTTGTCGCGCGCTTCTTCGAGATCTTCCATCTCGATGGCATCTCGCTTCTTCATGACAGCGATGATGGCCGCTTCGTTGATCAACGCGGCGAGATCGGCGCCAGAGAAAGTCGGAGTCGAACGGGCGAGTACGCCCAGATCGACTTTGGGTGAAAGTTTGACTTTGCGGGAATGGACTCGAAGTACTTCTTCGCGGCCCTTGTAGTCTGGCAAGTCGAGCACAATTTCTCGATCAAAACGGCCAGGACGGAGCAATGCCGGATCGAGCACATCGGGTCGATTCGTCGCTGCGATGACAATGATGCCTTCGTCCGTATCGAAACCGTCCATCTCAACCAAAATTGCATTGAGAGTTTGTTCGCGTTCATCGTGTCCGCCGCCCATTCCAGATCCGCGTTTGCGTCCGACGGCGTCAATTTCATCGAGGAAAATAATGCAAGGAGAACTGTCCTTGGCTTGTTTGAAAAGATCGCGCACTCGCGAGGCACCG
>CAZMYG010000225.1:0-2374 GCA_964570465.1 uncultured Planctomycetales bacterium | reverse complement strand
CAGAAATCGAGAAGAAAGGCACTTCGGCCTCTCCAGCAATGGCTTTTGCGAGCAAGGTTTTTCCCGCGCCGGGAGGGCCGACGAGCAACACACCTCGAGGAATTCGTCCGCCCAATCTCGAAAATTGTGAAGGGTTTTTCAAAAAGGCGATGAGTTCTCCAACTTCGTCTTTTGCCTCGTCGACTCCAGCAACATCGGCAAAGGTCACATTGGTTCGATTTTCCTTGGTATAGAGAGTGGCGCGGCTTCTACCGAAAGAAAGTACTCCACCTGGACCACCGGCATTGCGCATGGGGCGGATCAAGAAGAAATAAATGATCAACGCGACCATGAGAAAGGGCAGCAAACTATTGAGCAGAATTACAGACCATAGGCTGCTCGGATCGGAATAGCTCACTCCACCTTCTGCAGGCAAAGAAATGCTTCGAAGCGGAATCGAGCGAGTTTGTAGCTCTTGAACAATACGAGCCAAAGGCAGATGTCGATCCGCAGTATTCGAAGGAATGACATGCGCATAACGAGCGCCATCTGCAGCGGAAAAAAGATCTACAAAGAGATCTTCGCTTTTGCCCCAATTCTCATTCTCGCTTTTCACATGATAGGCAGCGATGGGAACCAGCGTTTGAGCCTGCATCCCCTCGAGGAATTTCTGATCGGTAATTTTCAATTCAACCCGTTTGCTGAGAGATTGAATTTCTTCGACGGTTTTTTCTCCCAAGGTAGGGAATTCTGTTTTGTAAATCGTCGCGCCCTCTTTCGCGATGAGAGGCTCGATATAGACGACTTTCCCTTCAATCTTTGGAGTTTTTACTTTGCCTGAAATGAGTAAGTACCAGAATTCATCAATGCTGACGGTTTTTTCTGGTCGGAAGCTCTCTTTGCCCCAAATTGCCATCAGTCCTAGGAAAATCACGAGTGGCAGTAACCATCCCAAGAATTGTGGTCTTTTAGGTTTTAACTTGTTGTTCGCTGGTTCGGATCGTTTTTCTGAATTCACATACACTCCATCGGGTTTATTGAGAGTCTTCCTTTATAAGTCTGAACAGCAAGAGATCAACTTTCATAGCAAATGGCTAGCACGATTTTTTCGGAGAGGCGAAGCAACGCTTTTGAAATGGCGTCAGCTCTTGTTTCCAAATTATCATTGAGAAACTCTGCCTGTTCTTCAAACTGCCATCGAGATCGGTTTTTTCCTAGTCTTCGGTCGAATAGATCGACCTCGATCAAGACTCGAACCGCGCCTTCGCGTACTTCTGCAAAAGGGCCCGTCAAAAGCACCAGGTCTTGCACGGAAAGAATTTTTCCTTTCAAAAGACAATCGGCCTGAGATTCCTCGGTCAGTCTCAAGCTGCTTCGCGAAATGATTTCTTCGCCAATCAATTCGGTGAGCTGTAGATCAATACCTCGTCGAAAGGTTTCGTTTTCAAACGTTCTCAACGCAATACTTTGCATGCCGCTGGGTTTGGACATTCCGATGCGATAGCCACAGCTAAGTGCAAAACTCACTAGAAGGAGAATGAATGGAAACAAAAATTTCGAAGCTTTCATGGTTGAGTAGATACGGTTGCTTTCGATCCGTTGAGTTTGTTTTGTGCTGTTCGAGAATATTGTGTTGAGGGAAACTTTTGAACAATGTTCTCAAAATAAGATCGCGCGGCTTCAGGTCTTTCGATTCTCTCGTAGAACTCACCAATCGCGAATTCGCTTTGAGCGAGTTTTTCTAAAACAAGTGCATGCGCTTGCTGAGCTTGTTTAAGAAAGGCTCCCTCTTTGCGTTTTTCCAGATACTCGTCCAATCTCTTCTGTGCTTGAGTCAAGGAATCGCGGTCACAGCGTGGGTCTGTGACTTTTTCGAGATAGCAAAGTCCGGCTCGAAATTGAGAAAGATCTCCCCAAACACTTTCTGGATAGCCTTGCAAAATGCGATCGTAGTGAGCAATCGCATCTTCAAATTCTCGATTTCGAAAATAGATTTCTGCAATCCATCGCAACGCATCGTCTGCAAAAGGGGAACGGGGCGCATTTTCTACGAGATAGCGAAACGCTTGTAGAGCGCGACTTTCGCTGGAAGAAAAGAGATCGTCCCACCAACCATCTTCTTGCTGCGCCCAGTGCACGCCGATTTGATACAACCATTTTTCCAATTCAGGGCGCTTTTCACTCAAGGGGAAGGCTTCAAGATGCTTGCGAGTCTGATAAAAGGCTCCGCTCCACGCAGCTGTCGCCAGTTGAGCCTCAATCAAATGAAAAGAAACAAGCTCTGCTTGGGCCAAGTTTTCTTTTTCTTGAAGATATTCTAGTTTCTCTAGTGCAGATTGAGCCTTTTCGAAGGCTTCGCCTTGCGCTGGTTTGACTGCGACCTGTCCTTGTTTGC
>CAZMYG010000224.1:0-3109 GCA_964570465.1 uncultured Planctomycetales bacterium | reverse complement strand
CGCGCAGCGGTTCGCAGACGGGGTACGGGAGAGTCTCTTTCCCCTCGGACTATCCCAACACAGAGGTAAACAAGTTCGAGAAAACGGGTCCTCTACCTACAGAATTTATTTTTGGCGAAGAGGGTGGTTGCATCGCTACAATCCCCGAATTCATGAAACTAGAAAAGTGGATTCGCGAGGTACCCGATTTTCCAAAGCCGGGCATTATCTTTCGCGACATCACTCCTCTGCTGCGAAACGCAGAGGCTTTCTCGCATTCCATCGATCAACTCGCCTTACCTTTTCAGGATAAGAAAATCGATGTGGTCATTGGGATTGAATCCCGCGGATTTATTTTTGCGGCTCCATTAGCCCAAAAGCTTCAAGCCGGTTTTGCACCCGCGAGAAAGAAACAAAAACTTCCTTGGGAAACCATTCGGGTGAACTATCAGCTCGAATACGGGACCGATTCGATTGAACTACACAAAGATGCAATTGAGCGCGGGCAAAACGTATGGATTGTCGACGACTTATTAGGCACTGGAGGAACAATGAAGGCCTGCTGCGAGCTGGTCGAGAAACTAGGGGGGAATTTGCTCGGATGCTCCTGTTTAATTGAGCTGAAGGCCCTCAACGGGCGCTTAAAACTAGGCAAAACCCCATTTTTTTCTGTATTGAGTTACTGAAATGTCCATTTTTTTCATCAGGTCGGGGGCAATTCCTTCCTATAATCATTCTGCGTAAATGGTAGCCAGCTCCAAAAAGCAACAGAAGGTGCATAAAAAGCCCTTCCACAAAAAGCCAGAAAAAGCGAAGCCAGGTAAGGCTCCCGTCGCTCCTTTGTCTGCTAGGGCATTGGAAGAAAAAAGCCTAGAGCAAATTTGGAAAACCTACGCGAAGACTCACGACGAAAACTTGCGCAATTTGCTCATCGAAAAATATCTGCCCATGGTGCGCTACATTTCTGAACGCGTGTTGCAGACCTTGCCAAAGTCGATTGAACTCGACGATCTCTGTTCAGCCGGACTTTTTGGATTGATGGATGCGATTGAAGGGTTTGATCTCTCGCGCGGAATCAAATTCAAAACCTATTGCACCACTCGTATTCGCGGTTCGATTCTCGATGAGCTGCGTTCTCAAGATTGGGTTCCGCGACTTGTCCGCATCAAGGCCCACAAGCTCGATCGAGCCTATCACGAAATCGAAGGAAAATTCGGACGTCAGCCCACCACCTATGAGATTGCAAAAAAACTAGGATTGAATCTCCGCAAAGTTGGCTCTGAGATGTCGGAAGCCAGTCCGAAAGCGATTTTCTCCTTGTCAGATAAATGGAGCGAAGGCGACGACGAGGGGAATCTAGAAAAAGTTGAGGTGTTGGAAGACAAAAAGGGCGAAGACCCGCTAGTTTCCTTCCACCAAAAAGATGTGCTCGAATTGCTGACCCGAGTGCTGACGAAAAAAGAGCGCTTGATTGTCATGATGTACTATCAAGAAGGACTCACGATGAGAGAGATTGGAGAAATTCTCCATTTGACCGAATCGCGCGTTTGTCAGATTCACTCCAACGTCATGGCAAGATTGAAGCAGCATTTCGAAAGAATGAAACCCACATTGATGACCTAAATGAGTCATTAAGCGAATGTATTTATCCGCTGAGTCCATCCAAAAAAATCTCGAAACAACCATTCTCGCGAAGACACTCCAAATTCACAAAAACGCGGAGTCCACAAACGATTTGGCTTGGGACGGTGCCAAGAAAAATCAAGATGAAGGATTCACCATACTCGCGGAGCAACAAACGGGTGGACGAGGACGGTTGGGTCGAAAATGGTTTGCCCCTCGCGCAAGTTCGATTCTTTGTTCCATCTTGCTCAAACCGCCGCAAATTGTGCCCGCTCCGGCACTCACTGTAGGAGCCGCACTCGCCGTTTGCCGAGCCATCGAACTCAATTCTCCAGCGAAGTGTCGCGTGAAATGGCCCAATGACGTTCTTTTAAACAAGAAAAAACTAGCGGGCATTTTGGTTGAATCGCGTTCAATCGGAAAAAACCCGCCTTCTTTTGTTGTTGGCATTGGAGTGAATATCAATCTCTCCAAAGCGGCCTTTCCAAAAGAGATTCGCGACTCGGCAACATCTCTACGCGCCGAGACGAAAAAAATGTATGACCGAAACCCCATCATCACCGAGATGATCAATGAACTTGATCGCAGTTACGTGCTGATCAAGGAAAGACACTGGGGAGGTTTGGAAGTCGAGTTCTTCGAACGTTTGAGTCTCGCCGACCAATACGTTCATGTAAAAACCTCCGGCAAATCCTATCGCGGCATACTCCGAGGCTTTTCCATTCTCGAGGGCATTACTCTAGAAATGGGAGAAACTCGAAAGTTGATTCCCTGTGAACACGTGCTTGGCATCGGCACGGTTTAATAGAAACATCTTGACATAGCCCAGAAAATCGCGTGAATTTCACGCAAACACCATGGAGTTCACAGCGATGAAATGGTTTCGAATTGTCTCTTTAGGGATTCTTTTCCTCTCCTCCTCAATTTCCCAAGCACAGGTTGAAACGGCAAACTCCTGCATCCCCGCCTCACAGTTCCAGTTTCCCCCGCATGCGCCGCTCCCGACGGCGATTCCGAATACAGGATTACCTCGACGCATTTACGAAGGTCCAACTCCTCATAACTATGATCCCAATCGACCAGTCATTCTCTTTGTTCAAGGACTTCACGGCAGCGCTCGCGATTGGTGGAGCCCCACCGTTTATCACGGCAACAACGACATGCTCGATTCTGCCTATGCCGCGGGCTACAAAACATTTTTCGTCGATCTTTGGGATGCAATTGGTGGCGGCTCGGCCAACTCTTTCGACAATGGCTGTTTACTCAAACAACAAATCGATTTCATCACGGATTATTGGGGTGTTCCTCAACTTAACATCATTGCTCATAGCAAAGGTGGGCTCGATTCAAACTATGCACTGCTGCTAGGCGCATCTTCTAAAGTCAATGCCATCGTCACTCTAAGTTCACCACATTGGGGCAGCGCCCTCGCCGATCTCGCGGGAAGTTCTTGGCTCAGCGGAATCGACAATGTGATGCAGTTCAACGATGCGGGCACTCAGTTTTT
>CAZMYG010000223.1:0-3208 GCA_964570465.1 uncultured Planctomycetales bacterium | reverse complement strand
TTCTTGCTCTTCCGTGCAACGAAATGGCTCTTGTTCGAGATCCTGAAGTTCGTCTTCATTCGGTTCATAAATACTGGAAAGCATCCCCACTCGATTCCAATTTCGTCGCAAACTTCGCCGAATCACATTGTTCACAATCGCTCCCATCCAAACGCGAAACGAGTTATCTCGGGCAGGACGAAAGCGATCTGGATAACGATAGGCATTGAAAAACGCCTCTTGCATCACATCTACAGGCTCGAGTGCTAGGCGCAGATAACGTAAACGGTGTGCAATCACGCGATGCAGTCGCACTTTGTTGAGATCAAAAAGCAAATCGTAAGCTTCTTGATTTCCAGTGACCCTAAACACATCCATCAATCGAGTGCTCATTCGATCGCGAAAGAGATCCAAATCCAGTTCCTCTTTCTCTGACAGAGTGTTCTCCAAACCCAAAGATTGCAGACGATTGTGAATGTCCATGTGAGTTCTCTTCCTAGTGCGAATTTGTTTGAACCCCTCCAACATTAGGGCCGGCTACGGAGCAGAAACCGTTCCAAAAAAACGAAGGAAATCGTATTTTGTAACTAATTGCAAATAAACATTTTAAGAAAATGTTCCCCTTTTAGCCGAGATTTGTTGAGCGAGAATGATCGAATTTGTGCGAGTTCGCTACCTACTCGTGACAAAAAGGAGTCCAGCCCATCGATCTCAGGAACCGATAGATAAGAATTCTTTTTGATGAGGACCCGTGCATCGATCCCGGTCTAGTTTCTTGAGTTCGCTTCCGAGCTTTCTAGTCGCAGTAGGAGCCACCTGCTTTGCGCTGACGGTCTTGCTCTCTCAAGAAATTCCCTTTTCACAATGGGTGCAAGCAGCCATTTCTTTCGGTTTCGTACTTTTGATTTTGCTCGACTACCGCCGCCGACGACGCCTTTCAAAAGACGAAGAGCAACTCAAAACGGCTCTCTCCTTTGCCGTCAGCTCGACTCGTTCTGCAGATCCAGAGATGATCATTGTCCAAGGTGCCTGTCGACTTCCCGGAGTTTTTCGTGCTTTGCTCGTCGCTGAAGTTCCCGGGAAAAACATCGAACCGTTGATTCTCGCGAGCGAAGGGACT
Organism: uncultured Planctomycetales bacterium; assembly: GCA_964570465.1. Lineage (GTDB taxonomy): Bacteria > Planctomycetota > UBA1135 > UBA1135 > CAZMYG01 > CAZMYG01. The sequence goes on along the minus strand of CAZMYG010000223.1, from coordinate 2,109 downwards.
TCCGCCCTGTCAACCGAACAAATTCAACAAGCCAGTTCGCGCCAAAATCCGGGTAAGGAATGGCTTGGATTTGAAATTCCTCGCTGGCCTTCTTCTCCAGAGTACCGAATCTTGCTTTCGATTCAGGGCTCTCTTTCTCCAGAGCGACGGGAGTTAATCGAGTCCTATGTGCATTTGGCTGGGGGTTATCTCGCCAGTGGAACGGCATTGCGAGAATCTTCTTTGGCTCAAACCCGTCTCGCCCAATTGGAAAAGCAAATCGCCATTGCCCGTCAACGCGTGTTGCGCGAGGCGCGCAGTTCGCTCATGGGCAAACTCGTTTCGAATATCGCTCATGAACTCAATAATCCACTCACGGCGGTGCTCGGTTCTGCACAACTGCTCATGCAAATGGAAAAGGACATTCGCCTAAAAGAAATCTTGGGAAATCTCGTGGGTGAAACACGCCGTTGCAAAGAAATTGTCGATCAAGTCACCGGACTCGCCGAAGGCGGAAGCGATCAAACCGTTCCCGTAGATCTCAATCGAATACTCGAAGAAGTTTTCAATTTATTGATGTATCGCCTGCGCCGCGAAAAAATCGAGATTCGGAAAAAAATGACGAGCGAAGAATTGGAAATCCAAGGCGATGAGGCTTTGCTCAATCAAGCATTTCTCAACATTGGCAATGTGCTCGCCGAAATCTTGGCAGACCAAGCGGAGCCTCGAATTCTAGAAATTGAAAGCCATATCGACGAGAAACGATTCGTTCTCCGAATTGGCGCCCCAAAGCTAGCCGATGTCGTGAATTCGCATTCTCCTATCATCGATCGCCCTGGAATTCGACTCAGCCTTTGGGTCGCTGGGGCCATCTTTGAAGAACACGGAGGGAAATTAGACAGTTCTCAACTCTCTGAAAGCTGTCCCGCCTTACAGGTCGAATTCTTCCGAGACTCCAAATCTCCTTTACTTACCAATCCATCTGAAAACTCGGCTTGAAGAGCCTGCAATCCTGCCCTAGCCTTTCTTCTCGATGTCACAGATCTGCGAAGAAGAAGCCTTTGTGCTGCGCAAATGGGATTACTCCGACACGAGTCTCCTTCTGCACTTGTTTACGAAAAATCGAGGGATTCTCTCCGTGCTCGCCAAAGGAGTACAAAGAGAAAAACACCCACTTTGGGGAATGCTCGATATCCCGTTTCGGATTCAGGCCCAGATCCGCATCTACCCAGAACGAGATCTGCATCTTCTCACGAACGCAGACTTACTCGATTCCTTTCCACAGCTTCGCCTTGATCTCGATCGCTACTATCTCACTCTCTATGCTGGGGAGTTCATAGAAGACGCGGGCGCACCCGCGGGATCGGAAACTCTCTTTGAACTTTTTGAGCGATTTCTTAGCTCCTTGAACCGCAAAAAGGGGCATTTAGACACGCTTCGAATTGGATTTGAAATCAACTTCCTCAAACTAACGGGACTCGAAGCTGCCTTTGAAGACTGCGCTCTCTGCGGAAAACCCATTCCTCCCGGTTCGTTGAACTTCTTCTCCCCCGCCAACGGCGGCTCGCTTTGCCTTAGTTGCCGCAAAGAAAGCATAAAAAATGAGCGTATTGCGGAATCTGCACTGCGTATTGCGGCTCGTTTGAGTGATTGCCCTTGGTCGGAAATCGAGCGCATTCAAATCGCCCCTGCCATGTGTCGGCAAATCCGAAGAGCCTTAGATGGTTTTCTACGCTATCATTGGGAGCGATTGCCTCGTACTCATCGGCAATTAGAAATCGCAGGGACATGAAAATTTTTTGGGCTTCGTTATTACTTATGATTTCGCTCTCTTGTTCGAGCTTGTCTCGAGTTCCCGAGCAAAGCCTGCTGGATCAGGCAAAAGAAGAATTGCAGGACTGGCGCAAACAAGGACAGGTCGCCGTTAAACCAGCACAAGGTGAAGCCTTCGAGAAAGCGCAATCCGCGCTAGAGAAACTGGAATTTCTTCAAGAGAAAGAAAACTCTGCCCAAGCGGAGATCGTTTCTTTTCATTTGATTGAGGCGCAACTAGCAACCGCTGCGTGGAGCGGAGCGTTTTATCAGACTCGCAAGCATCTTGAAGCCTTCCCCTTGAGTGAAAAGCGCCCT
>CAZMYG010000222.1:0-3210 GCA_964570465.1 uncultured Planctomycetales bacterium | reverse complement strand
GAAAAAACTCCAGTGCTGAGCGGAACATGAAAAAACTCTTCCGATTTCTCTGGGAACTCGCCGCAAAAGATCCTTGGCGTAAGCTCGGCGCGGTTTTGTTGGCCTATGGCCTTTGGCTCTATGTCAACCAACGCATTACCGGAGAAATCTATTACATGATGGAGATTCGCCCCACGAAAACTCGGAGTTGGGAATCCGAGCCGGGCGTGCTCTATGTTCGAGTACCTGCCGATCGCTTGCTACGTCTGCCGTTCAATAAACTCCATATCACTTTGCGTGGGCCCAATCAGGAACTTTACGCTCTACCAAAACAGCTCACAGCGTTTTTCGATCCTGGTGAAGGAGACTTTGACAAAGCACGTATGGCAGGAAAAGCCATTCGCTGGGATCCCCCACACGTAGGTAGTCTGCTCAAAGAAATGACTCCCGATCCGGTCGAGCTCTCTTTTGAACGAGTAGAAAGACATACTTTGAGTTTGGAAAACAAAATGCTCGATTTAGAAGGCGCTCCACCTGAGGGATTTTTTCTCGATCGGGATAAAACTGAATTCTTTCCTAGCAATATCGTGCTGGTGGGCGCGCGCAGCGCGGTTGAAAAACTGAAAACGGGGGGATTCCGCTCTTTGTTCTCCACGATTGGCTTGCGCAAAGAAGATGCCAACCCAACTCAACGCTTCCAACTCGCCTTACACCCGGATCTATTGCGTGAAGGACTTGCGCAAGAATCTGGTCGAGGAGCTTTCGTTCAACTTTCGATTCGCCCAAAAACTGTGACCATTCCCTTCAAAGCAAAAATCTGGCCCATTGCTCCGGGGGAAGAAGGAAAACGTTTTTTAGATCTCTATCGCATTCAGGGAAGTAGCGAAAATATAGATTGGGTTGAAGAAAATTGGATCGCAGAAATTCCTGTGCTCTTAGGTAATGAACTCAACGAAGCTTGGATTCAAAAAAATGTCCGCTTCTTTGTCGATTTCAGCGCGATCCCGCGAGGTCCTGAAGGAGGAGAAGAACTCTCCAGCGTTCGCCTAGAAGTGTTTTCTCGTCTTAATCTCGAAACTCAAGATCGAATTAAATTTTCCGGAATCCAATTTCGACCTGCGGATCCAGGCAAAAACAAAATCGTGGTCGAGAAGCGCGCTCCCAAAAATGGCGGATAAACGACTTTTTGGCACCGACGGAATTCGTGGCGTCGCGAATGAAGGCATTCTGCGTCCGCAACCTTGTCTCCATTTAGGAGAAGCGATTGGAATTGTCGCGAAAGAGAACTGTTTCTCTCCAAAAGTTTTCCTAGCTCATGACGGACGCCGCTCGGCGGGCATGATTGGTTATTCCCTCAGCGCAGGGTTGCTCTCTCAAGGTTTTGAAATCCACGATATAGGACTTCTCACAACTCCCGCACTTGCTTGGCTTACAAGAGAGCATCGCGCTGGTTTGGGCGTGATGATTTCCGCTTCGCATAATCCCGCGCACGACAACGGAATCAAACTTTTTGGGCCTGGAGGTCGAAAACTTTCTGATGAAATCGAAAAACAAATTGAAACCCGATTTGCACAGGCTTCGATTTCTCATTCCGAAAAAATTGGCCAGGCTCACAGCGATCATCAAAAACAAGAAGACTATTTGCGCTATCTCACAAAAAAAGCTTTTCCCAAACTTCGTCTGCGAGGGATGAAAATTGTTCTCGATACAGCCAATGGCGCTGCTTCGGAATTAGGCCCTGAACTATTCCGACGTTTAGGAGCCAAGCTCATTGCGATTGAAAGCCAACCCAATGGCGACAATATCAATCACAATTGTGGAGCTTTGTTTCCAAAACGAGTCGCCCAAGAAACGAAACGACAACGCGCACATATAGGAATTTGCCTCGATGGAGATGGGGATCGTGCACTGTTTGCAGATGAACGCGGCCAAATCGTCGATGGCGATGGGACGATGTGGATCTTGGCCAAGGATCTCTTGAAACGACGAAAACTTGCTAAGAAAACCTTGGTCAGCACGGTGATGAGCAATGTCGCCTTGCATCGCTGCCTCGATGAAATTGGAGCCAAAATCGAAGTAGTTTCTGTTGGAGATCGACAAGTTGTAGAAGCCCTACAAAACAAAAAACTCTCTTTAGGCGGAGAACAGTCCGGGCATCTCGTCTTTGGAAAAGACCATTTCTGGATTGGCGACGGACTCTATAGCGCTCTTCGAGTCGTTGAATTGCTCACCCGATCCAAGCAAACGCTCTCTCAGTTGATGCAACCCTTCGCAGCGTTTCCCCAAGTGCTTCTCAATGTCAAAGTTTCCTCCAAACCAGATTGGAAGGAAAACCCTCGGATTCGCAGCGCTGTCGAAGGAGTGGAAAGAAAACTAGGCAACTCGGGCCGAATTCTTCTTCGTTATTCCGGCACCGAACCCCTGGCTCGGGTCATGGTTGAGGGGCCCGATGAAAAAACGATACAAGAGATCGCAAAAGAAATTGGCGAACTCGTGAAACAGGAAATTGGGTAGAAATTCGACCATGTCTTGCACCATCGCTTTGGAAACTTCCTCCCGATCTCCGGGAATTGCCCTAGAAGTCCAAGGACAACGCTTCGAAAAGCAACTCGATCCCAATGCCGCACACGCCAAAGCTCTACTTCCTGAACTCGATCGTTTAATGAAACAGGCCGGAGTCAGCCCCCGGGAAATCTCTTTGGTTATAGTTGGAGTAGGTCCAGGTTCTTACACCGGATTACGCGTAGGAATTGCCACCGCCAAAACCTTGTCAATCGCTGCCAAGGCCCCCATTTTGGGAATTTGCTCACTCAGCGTCATTGCCTTCTCCTGTTCTGAGGATGGAGTGATTGCCGTCTCCAATAATGCCTATGGAGGCCAACGCTATCTAGGAATCTATCGCAAGCAGGGCAATCAAATCCAAGAACTTACCGGGCCACAGTTACTACTGCCTGAGGAAATCCAAAAAGCGATCCCAGAGAACGCAAAACGACTCGAAGATATCGTCCCCAATCCCAGCGCCCTGCTCGAACTCGGCCTGCAAAAATTCCAACAAGAGGGTGGAAGCAAACTGGAATCCGTGCAACCTCTCTATCTGCGCCCCTCTCGAGCCGAAATCCAATTCGCCGAGAAAAAAAATCCAAGTTGATTTCATTATGCTAAGCGCTGCCTAGGGCCAAACCCTCTCACGGCCCTTGCGGGAGGGTCGCAGCCGCGGCTTGGCTGGAGAGC
>CAZMYG010000221.1:0-3219 GCA_964570465.1 uncultured Planctomycetales bacterium | reverse complement strand
CATCCTCTGCGCCATGTTGCCGATCTTCAAACTCTTCGACGCGTTGAAGCGGTAGCAACTGATATTTTCAAACCATTCTTTTTGGAGAGCTGTGCGTAAGTGTGCTGCGCAACACGCCTACAGGCCACGTCCGCGCAACTCTCCCCTACTTCCAAGGTCCCGGCGGAGTCCAGGTGTTTTGAAAAGGACTCTTGGTTGTCATAGCTTCAGCAACAGGTTTTAAAAAACTGGAAAGAAATTGGATCACTTCTCCAAAGTCGAGTGATGCTTCCTGGAAACGATTTTTCCGCACAAAGGCACCCCACTGCGTTCTTTTCATCGGATGCGTTGCGAAATCGGCACTCAACGCAACAGGATCTGCAGAAACTGGAATTCCTCTTCGATCGAAGGTGCGATGTATCGCATCGGACAACTCTTTCCCATCGAAGGAAAAATAATGCGCAAGTTTCCATAAATCGAAAAAGTCTTTCATCCGGCTATTGCCAATTCCTAAGGAAACCATGGCGTGAAATTTTTCTGCAACAACGACCTCACGAGGATAGACTCTCAACTTTGCAGAAGGAAAGTCGAGCAGAGCGGGGATGGTTTCTTTCTTCAATCCAACGGGAAACGCATCACCAAATCCAATATCGAATTGCAGGTCGATTCGAGCTTTACCAAGTTTTGCGAGTAAAGCAATCCGGATACCAGGGTATTTCTGATCGGCACGAATGGGCGAACCTTGCACACTTTGTGTATCCAACTGAAGCCCATCTTCAGGAAAAGGGACCTTACAGGCTTCTCGAAACAACTCTTCCATTTCCCGAATCGAAATCGACCCGCTTCCCAACAAATCGACATCGCGTGTTGCTCGATGGTCCTCCAATCCCCAAACTGCAAAAAGCATCGCTCCTTTCAAGACAAAGCGATCTGCGTTCCCAGATCGGTTCAGTCGATATAAGAAACGCTCATGGGCAAAACGAATCAAAAGATCTTGAAAATCCTCTTTGCGTTTTTTTGCAAGATGCAAAAGACGGCCATGCACAGAAGCAGGAAGATCCTTGGGATCTTTTCTCATACCAAGGACTCCAAATAAGGATACATCACACGAGAGACTCTGCAGATCTTGGCGTAATGCCAAAGTTCGTCCATGTTGCACTGCTTTTTTCTCCAGCAGTCTCGAAGCGCTTCTAACGCTACATCGATTCCAATTTTGTTGCGATACTTGAAACAGTCGGCCACGGTCTTTGCTGGATGAAAGACTCGTATGGTTTTCGAGTCGACGCGGTGAGTTTGCACTCCCGCCGACAAAGCTTCTGGCGAGAAACGCAGAACGCGCAGCGCCGTTCCGTCGTTGTTTCTTGGCGCCCAATCCTTGATTCCGATAGCAACCCAGACTTCAAAAGGACGCTGTGTCGTCAAACCGTGAAAGCGAAGCGCTGTCAGCAAACAAATCACACCGCGCGGCACTCGCTCGCAGGCCTCGATCAAGGAGTGTTGCTCACTCGGTTCATAGCCAGAAGGCCCATAAAGCCCTCGGGCAAATTGTTGAATCAGCCCCTTTTCCTTCAAGCGGAACAATTCCTGACGCGCGTAGCCTAGTTTGTCCAAATCGCGGGACCGAATAATGCCGCGTTGGGAGAATTCGTGCAGCAGCTTCTTCTCTCGCACTGACAGAGTTTGATGCTTTTTTGTCTTGCCTGAGGATTTCATGTTACAAATCCTCGGTACTTATAAATATCTACCGAGGGTTTGTCAAAATCCTAAAATTGAAGAAATCCAATTCAAGAGATTCCGCCCCTTTTGCCGAAAAGTAGGGCATGGATCGCCAGTCCCGGGCTGGATCCTTTTGAGGAATTCATGAGAAAAAGAGTCAACCGATCGCAATCCGGCATGATTTTGCTCTCGATGATTATCATGCTGCTCATTGTCTCAAGCTTCGCTGCGATGAGCATGACGACCAGTGCGCTCGAAGTTCATTCTGGCAAAGGCCATCGCGTTCAGGATGAATTGAAGACGGTTGCAGATGCGGTGAGGCGGTATGGGGAAGATGTACTGCGAGCGCAATATTATGATTCTACTCTTCCAACCCCTGGCCCCCATTACATTGTATTTCCAACATCGTTGGCGAACCTAATTCAAGTTCCAACGGCAATCAATAATGCACCAACACCTCCGATTGCTCCTGTTTGGAAAGGACCCTATCTCGAAAGTTCGCCGACCAATACCAGTCAACAAAGCGTATTGCAAATTGTCGGAACCAATATCTTGGATGCTTGGGGCAGCGCGTATTCAATCTCAGCTCCTCTTGGCACAACTGGTCAAAATAGCCTTCGAGTGCGAGTGACGAGTCTAGGCGCAAATCGAGATACCAACGCCAATACCGCCAGCGATGACGACCTAGAAATGATTGTCGACTTGAATGGATATGCGCGGAGGGTCACTTCAGAACGAATTGCTGTCATCGAAGATGTGCTCCCCCCCGCTGGAAACCTTGCTCAATCTGCTGCATGGCCAATGTTGACGATCAACGCAACGACTACCTCGGCTTTCAACAACGCAAATCCATTTTTTACATTGAATGCGACAAACAATACTTATGAAGTTCCATTTTCGAATTATCTGCCGACATTTGTAACAGCCACTTTGCTTCCGAATAGCCCAATTTACTATTCAGACGCTTGGGGTTCTCAACTTCTAGGTGTAGCCACAGCTGCTAACTTTCTTGTTTATGCAGGGTCAGGCTCTACTTACGGTGGCCATTGGGGAGGAGCAACATCAAGCAGCCCGTCACTGCATAGACCAACCCCAGGTTTTACTTGGGTGGGTGGACCTACGGAATACTGCGGGGGTTGTGCGGATGAGGGGGGAACCGATGGTTCTTTTAGAAACCAACATCGTATTCTTCTAACAAACATTCGCTCTCCAAATATGTGATCAATATGAAACCAGCAAAGAAGGACCCTAACATTCAAGACACGCCGGAGCAGACGCTCGGGGGTGGACCAAATTTTGGCGCGAGCTATAACCCGATGGGAACGCCGAGAACCGAAGAGCCGAATGAACTAGGCGATCTCGGTGGCCCAGGTGGACTAGAAAGCGTTTCCTACGACAATCTCGCGGAGAACCGCGTTGCGGACACAACCCCGCAAGCCGACGAATTCGGTGCTCCTGGCGCAATGAATGAATCGAGTCCCGTTGCTTTTGAGGAAGAAGAGGAGATGTTCGTACTCCTCGACC
>CAZMYG010000220.1:0-3269 GCA_964570465.1 uncultured Planctomycetales bacterium | reverse complement strand
CGTGTCAGTAGGAACTTCGGAACGAATGCCGCTAACGCGAGGAAAACCACACTCATGGAGAACGCCGTCAGGAGCATGAGATCTTGTAATTGTGTGTCAGCAGATTGTGCGTTTTGAATCGGGCCGATGAGGAAAGCAACTACGGCAAACATAACAGGCCCTGCAGCAATTACTGAGTAAATGATTTGGAGTGTACTGACCACCTTGGAGAAGGAAGGTTGGTGATTTGGTTCGGACTGCATGGGGGAAGATTATCACAAGGGATTCTCAAGTTCATCGGATCTGCTAGGATCTTCGACTTTCACTATGAGCGAAAACTATCCATTCACATCTATCGAATCCCGCTGGCAGGAATCCTGGGAAAAGGAAGGTCTATTCCGTTTTGAGGGAAGCGACCCGAGAACGAAATTTTTCAATCTGATGATGTTTCCCTATCCTTCGGGGCATCTTCACGTCGGACACGGGCGAAACTACATCATCGGCGATGTGCTCACTCGCTTCAAAATCATGGAGGGTTACAAAGTTCTCTCGCCGATGGGTTGGGACGCCTTTGGTTTGCCGGCCGAAAACGCCGCGATCAAGAGTGGTATTCATCCGCGTAAAAGCACGCTCGAGAATATCACTTATCTCAAACAACAATTGCAGCAATGGGGCTGCGGCTACGACTGGAATCGCGAAATTGCTTCTTGTCACCCTGGCTACTATCGCTGGACTCAGTGGCTATTCCTGAAGTTTTTCGAATGGGGACTCGCCTATCGCAAAAAAGCGCCAGTGAATTGGTGCCCCAGTTGCGCGACGGTTTTAGCGAACGAACAAGTGAATGAAGGAAAGTGTGAGCGCTGCGATTCGACGGTTGAACCTCGCGATCTTGCACAGTGGTTTTTCAAAATCACTGATTACGCGCAGCGCTTGCTCGACGATTTGAAATATTTGGATAAATGGCCTGAGCTTGTTCGTGTGAAACAAGAAAATTGGATCGGACGCAGCGAAGGTGTGGAAATCGAATTCAAACTCGAGAAAACAGGCGAACGTCTGCCTTGTTTCACCACACGAGTCGATACGCTCTACGGGGTCACTTTTATGGCGATTGCGCCTGAGCATCCGATGGTGGAAAAACTCAGCCAGGACAATCCACGTGAAAAAGAAATTCGCGAGTTCGTCGCGCGCGCGCGCAAGCAATCGGCGATTGAGCGTGCTTCGGCAGATAATGCGAAAGAAGGAATCGATACCGGACATCGCGTCATCAATCCGATCAATGGCGAAGCGGTTCCTCTCTTTGTCACGAATTATGTTTTGATGGAATACGGCACGGGCGCGGTGATGGCGGTTCCCGCGCATGACGAACGCGATTTTGCTTTTGCGAAGAAATACAAATTGCCGATTCGCGTGGTGATTGAGTCCGTAGGAGCGGCGCATGCGCCGCCCCTACAACAAAGTGAGGAGGCCTATGTTGGGGACGGTATTCAAACGAATTCCGGTACCTTCAATGGCCTTTCGAATCGTGAAGCCTGGACCAAAATCGCCGAGCATCTCGAGTCGAAAAAACTAGGCAAGCGCACAATTTCCTTCCGCATTCGAGATTGGTTGATTTCGCGACAACGTTACTGGGGCGCACCGATTCCGATTGTCTATTGCGAAAAATGCGGCACGGTTCCTGTACCAGAAAAAGATCTTCCAGTTCTGCTACCCGAACATGCGGATTTCCGTCCTACTGGAGAGAGTCCACTCGCGCGAAACGCCGAATTCGTAAACACAAAATGTCCCAAGTGCTCTGGCCCAGGAAAACGCGAAACGGACACGATGGACACCTTTGTCGATTCGGCTTGGTATTTTCTGCGCTTCATTTCGCCCCGCGAGGAGAAACAGGCCTTCGATGCTGCGGAAGTGAAACGCTGGATGCCTGTCGATCAATATATAGGAGGCGCCGAGCACGCGACCAAACACCTCATCTATGCGCGCTTTGTTTATAAGGTTCTCAACGAGCAGATGAATTTGGGTTTTGCTGGCGCGCAAACCGAACCCTTTGCTTCACTCTTCACTCAGGGTTTGATTTGCAAAAACTCCTATCGCTGCCCACGTCACGGCTATTTGCGCGAGAGCGAATTGAAAGATGGGAAATGCGCGCAATGCGGCGAGCAGCCGAAAATCCAACTCGAGAAAATGTCCAAGTCGCATTACAACACCGTCGACCCGCAGCCTTTGATGGAAAAATATGGTGTGGACACGCAACGGCTCTACACGCTTTTCATTGGCCCTCCGGATAAAGATGCGGTGTGGGAAGATCGCGCGGTGATTGGGCAATTCCGTTTCCTGAATCGCATTTGGGATCTAGTGAATGCTCACGTTGATAGCGTCCGTTTCTATCGCGAGCAAAAACAGGCGCCAGAAGGCGCGATTCCGCAATTACGTCGCAAGACACACACCACAGTCGGCACCATGACGGTCGCGCTGCGTGAGAAATTCAATTTCAACAAATCCATCGCCGAGCTTTTCGAGTGGCTGACCGAAATGGAAGAGGCCGCGAAACAATCGAGCGATCCCGCGATGCGTTATGCTCTCGGGGAAGCGATTGAGAAATTTGTTTTAGTAAGCTCGCCACTAGTTCCTCATCTCTGCGAAGAACTTTGGCAAAAACAATTGGCTCAGCAAAATTCGATCTTCCGCCAAAAATGGCCAAGCTTCGATCCAGCGCTCGCCGCAGCAGATCAAATTGAAGTCGTATTCCAAGTAAACGGAAAACTACGAGGGAAAATTACGGTTCCGGCAGGAGCTCAACGTGAAGAACTCGAGAAGCTCGCTCTCGCGGATGCGAATGTGCAATCCCATATCGGAGCCAAGACTATCGCCAAGTTGATCGTTGTCCCGGGAAAGCTTGTCAACGTCGTCGTAAAATAGTTCCGCTATGGAGTACAGCGCCAACCCTCGTTCGAATTGCTGTAATTCGCACTCAGTCCACAGTCGTTTGCCGCTTTGACCCAGTAGAAGTAATGAGTGCCAGGCGCCGCAGTTTGATCGTGATAAAAAGGATCATCATCGGCATTGGCAAATCCAATGTAGAAAGCAGTGTTCGAATTGTTGGTCGCGGATCGGTAGACGTTGTAGCTCGTCGCGGTAGGAAATGGATCCCAAACGACGCGAACATAGCTACAGCTGGCGCCATTAGTCGCTACTACGTTCTGCACAACTCCTGGAGCAATTGGGCGATACCCGAGATTGCCCGCGGAAGCATTGCTTTCTCCGCAGTTGTTCGTCGCGCGGACGAAATAGTA
>CAZMYG010000219.1:0-3279 GCA_964570465.1 uncultured Planctomycetales bacterium | reverse complement strand
GCTGCGACCCTCCCGCAAGGGCCGTGAGAGGGTTTGGCCCCAAGCAGCACTCCTAAATTTTCTTTACTTGCCATTCCAACTTAGAAATCAGTTGCCAAATTCAACTCATCCACCAGCATGCTAGCTTGTCCGAGGGGAAAAGCCCAATAAACAGTAAATGAATTTAGTTTGGGTGAACTTAAGAATGTCCTCTCACAAACTGCCACTGCAGATCGGAGATTGCTTTGTTGAGTTGATCCGATTCTTCGGAACTTAGATTCCCTTCGGTTTTCTCGCGAAGCATTAAGAGGTCATCAATCACCATGCGCGCGTGATCGAGATTGCGTTCTGTCTTTTTTGTGATTGGATTTTCAATCAAACCCAAAGCAAACATTCCCTGGATGGAGAGCTTGTGAACGAAGAGTTGAAAATTTCCTCCGGGTAAAGGCAATTGAGAAGCTGGTTTGGATTCTTCTTCTGAAATTTCTTGTTTTTCTTCTTTCATTTTCTTTTTCCCTGTGCGAGCGTGCGAGCTGATTTGACAAATTCGCGGAATAGTGGATGTGGCGCGAGTGGCTTGCTCTGGAATTCCGGATGGAATTGCACTCCAACAAAAAATGGATGCGCAGGCGCTTCAATAATTTCTACAAGATCGCGCTCTTCATACACTCCACTTGGAACCAAACCCAGTTCCGTCAAACGCGCGCGATATTCATTGTTGAATTCATAACGATGCCGATGTCTTTCAAGCACAACGTCCTGGCCATAGGCTCGATGCGCGACGCTACCGGGTTTCAAACGACAGGGATAAGAACCTAAACGCATCGTTCCACCCTTATCGCAGACTTCTTTTTGATCGCGCATGAGATCGATCACAGGATCCGCGGGCGAGGCTTCGAATTCCCGACTATTAGCACCTTGTAGTCCTGCAATATCGCGCGCGAATTGAATCGTCGCGCATTGCATTCCGAGACAAATTCCAAAGAACGGGACTTTTTCTTTCCAGGCCCAACGAATCGCTGCAACTTTTCCGTTGATGCCGCGTTCTCCAAAACCCCCGGGAATCAAAATGCCATGCACCCCTTTGAGTAGTTTTTCGCTGGCTGCATCGGACTGTAAATCTTCCGCGCGCAATTTTCGCAATTTGACTTGGGAGCGGTTTGCAATTCCGGCATGTTGCAAAGATTCGTAAATCGATTTGTAGGCATCGTGCAGCTCGATGTATTTGCCTACAACTGCAATTTCCACTTCATGCTCTGGATTTTTCACAATCTCAAGCATTTCCTTCCAATCCGAAAAATCGATTGGCGCGGCCTTGGGCAAACTCAATTCTTCCGCAATGCGAGTATCCAATCCCTCGGTCACAAGATTGAGAGGCAATTCATAAATAGAAAAATCCACATCGCGTTCTTCAATCACCGATTCTTTGCGCACGGAGCAGAAAAGCGAAGTCTTCTCTCGCATCTCGGCGCTCATCGGTTTTTCCGTGCGGCAAATCAGGATATTGGGCTGAATTCCAATTTGTCTTAAGCGTTCGACGGAATGCTGAGTGGGTTTTGTTTTCATTTCTCCACTCGCTCGTAGATAAGGCAACAAGGTGAGATGAATGTAAATCACTTCCCCGCGCGGACGCTGCAAACCGAATTGCCGAATCGCTTCGAGAAAGGGCAAAGACTCGATATCGCCAACCGTGCCGCCGATTTCTGTAATCGCTACATCGGTATCAGCGCTGACATTGGAAAGAATGGCTTCTTTGATCTCGTCCGTAATATGAGGAATCACCTGCACGGTACGACCGAGATAGTCTCCGCGTCTTTCTTTTCGAATCACCGAGGTATAAATCGAGCCGGTAGTGTAATTCGAAGTTCTCGTGATTTTGGCGCGGGTGTAGCGTTCGTAATGTCCCAAGTCGAGATCAGTTTCCCCGCCGTCTTGAGTGACATAGACCTCACCGTGTTGAAACGGACTCATCGTCCCCGGATCCACATTGATATAAGGATCGAGCTTCTGCATCGACACTCGTAGCCCGCGTCGTTCGAGAATCATACCGATGGAAGCGGAGGTCAGACCTTTTCCCAGCGAACTCACCACCCCACCAGTAATGAAGATAAATTTTGTCATTTCATGCTTTCTGTCGGGCTAAAAACTTCTCGTAATCGATCGCGTTTTCGATTCCATGTGCTGGGGAATCCGTCCAGGCGAGCTGCATCGTGTAGCCGTTTTCGAGCAGTCGCAATTGTTCGAGTCCTTCTGCGAGTTCCAAAGGGCTTGGGGCTAAAGCACCAAACGCTTCTAGAGTCGCGCGTTGAAATCCGTAAATCCCAACGTGGCGGATATAGCTTGGCTTCGCTCCTTGAAATGCGTGGGGAATAGGCGAGCGCGAAAAATAAAGAGCGCGAAGATTTTTATCGACGGCGACTTTCACGAGATGCGGATCCGCGGGATCTTCGCCAGGTTGAAAAGCGGTGATCAAAGTCGCCGCATCGGCTCCTGGTTTTTCTAGCGCAGTGACCAAGAGATCGAGATCCTCGCCGCGAATTTCTGGGTAATCGCCTTGAATGTTGAGAATGCGTTTTGCTTGCGGGAATTGCCCAGCAGCCTCACGCACTCGATCACTTCCGCAACGATGCGTGGGCGAAGTCATACAAACTTTGGCGCCAAAAGATTCTGCGGCCGCCGCGATTTCTTTGGAGTCGGTCGCCACAATAACTTGATCCACCTTCTTCGCTCGCGAAGCGCCTTCATAAGTATGTTGAAAGAGAAATTTGCCTGTTTTTTTAAGCAGAGCTTTTTGCGGCAATCGCTTCGAATCCAAACGCACAGGAAGAACCGCAAGACAGTTCATGGCTTCACTCCCTCGCGTTGTTTTCCTTGTTCCAACTTTTTCTGCTGTTCTCGGAAATACTCTTTTCCTTCGCGATTGATGCGCTGCGCTTGGAAAGTACCGTTATAGATTTCCCGAAACACCGCGAGCATTTCTGAAAATGCGGCGGAGTTCTCGGGTGAGCTCGCGCGGTTTTTGATCGCGTAGAAATTTTTATGATTCAGCTGCAACTCGTAACCAAATCCTTCATGCGAAGGTAATTGAGCAGGCAGCTTTCCTTCCTTCGCCAAATCGAAATAACCGAGTTCTTCCCAACGAGTGAAAAGATATTCCATCAACTCATCGCTGATGACTTTTGCTCCAGCTGAATCCCGAACCGCGCTGTACTGAGATTGTGGCGAAGACAGGCTCTCGTTTCTTAATGAAAGCTTGATCTGATTGCGGGCTTCCTGGACGGAAATCTCACAGGGCATTCC
>CAZMYG010000218.1:0-3283 GCA_964570465.1 uncultured Planctomycetales bacterium | reverse complement strand
TCATGTTGGTCATTTTCCTTTCAAGATTTGCAGGTAAATCTCACCTACGCGTTCTTCAAGCTGTTCCGGCGAACCAGAATTCTCTAAAACAAAATCCGCACGTTTTTTCTTCGCTTCCAAATTTCCTTGGGCAGATTCGCGCAATGCATGTTCGGCTTCACTCCAGCCTCGCGTCTTTTTCGCGCGCTCACGGCGATTAGAGATTGGCGAGTTAACGAAAACCACTTTTTCGCAACTCTCAATCAAGCCTCCCTCCATTAACAGAGGCACATCAAGTATTGCCATCTGCACTCGGCGACTTTTTCGCAAAGCCGCAAGCTCGCTTGCGATTCTCTGGCGCACCTGAGGATGCAAAAT
Source organism: uncultured Planctomycetales bacterium (assembly GCA_964570465.1). GTDB lineage: Bacteria > Planctomycetota > UBA1135 > UBA1135 > CAZMYG01 > CAZMYG01. The sequence continues at coordinate 2,926 of CAZMYG010000218.1, read as the reverse complement.
GGATTCCAACTTCTTCCGTTGTTCGGGATTTTGGAAAACTTTTGCGGCAAGAACCTTGCGGTCCACGCTTCCATCTGCGGCTACGGTCTCTTTTCCGAACTGCTGTTCAATCTCACGGATCGTGGGAGACTCATTTAAGAGATCGTGAACCATTCGATCCGCATCAAGAACTGCGGCGCCTTTTTTCTCAAATTCGCGAGCGACTGTCGATTTTCCGCTCGCTACTCCACCCAAAAGGCCCACAACAACGAGATCTGTTTTCATTTCTTTGAAATCGTGGGAGTTTTATGGGAGGTCTGTAACGCTTTTATCGGAATTCTGGGCGCCTTTCCTTTGCCCAAAGGTGCGGCCAATCCAGTTACTTTCGCTGCGTTGGGGGCTATTTATAGTTTTGTGATGGGCCGTGTCAAGGATCGATCCAGTTAAACCTTTCCCCTTGACGGAGTTCTCTCTAGGCCTTTAAATCGGACACAGAGTTTCAAGGGGGCAAAGAATCTGGGGAAGGCCTAAGATCAAGTTCCAAAGAGGAAATTTATGATGGATAAAAATGTCTCCCGTGGCGCCGCTTTAGTCAGCGCAACCTGGGTTTTCGCATTGGCGGTTTTTCTCGTGATTGCGGTGGCAATTGCAGCAGTCCAGATGAACCAAGCTTCCACGTTAGAGCAGCAATTGGCTGATCTGCGCAAGAACGAAGCTCAAGCCCTGGAAGGCCGTCAAAAGGCGGAGAAAAACTTGCTCGATTTGACCCAAATCGTCGGTTACGGCGATCCTGAAAAACCAACCGCTTCTTCTTCTACTACAGCAATTCAGCAGAACATTGAAGCGACGAAGACTCAATTCACCGACATGGGCGCGGATGTCAAAAATCTCCAAACCGTGTTGAGCCGAGTGGTCGAAACTGCAGGTCAACGTAGCCGTGATCTTGCGGAAAAAGAATCTCAGCGACAACAGCTCGCGAATGAAGCTTCCGAAGCGCGTTCCACGACGGACCGAGTTTCCAAAGAGAAACAAGCCACTATCGATGATTTGCGCAAGCAAATGCAAGATGCAACAGATCGTTTTGCTTCTGAGCGCAGTTCGATGGAGCAACGAATTGCCGCTCTGCAAGAAGAAGGGCAGCAAATGGAAGCGAAGCTGCGAGATGCTCAGGCGGAATTTGAAAAGAAGGAAAGTGACTCACGCAAGAAAGTGGCACTTCTGAACGCAAGAATTCAAGAATTCCAAAAGAAGCTCGCTTTCACCAAGGATCCCTTGCGAACCGATGGGCATGTCCTTTCGATGAACGAGAAGCTCGATTTGGGCTTCATTGATCTCGGAGCAAAGAATAAATTGCGCCGTGGCATGCGTTTCGAAGTGCTCAATGCAGATCCTAGTGCTCCAGAAGCAAAGAAGGGAATGATTGAGGTCACCGAAGTTCATCCGGAATTTGCAGAGTTCCGTATTGTTGAATTGAAAGATCGATTCATTCCTTTGACTGGCGGAGATTTGATCTCGAATCCCATTTACGATCCACATGCAGAACGCCGCGCGGTTTTGGTTGGCCGTTTTTCAAGCCGATACAATCGCGACCAATTGACTGCTTTGCTTGCGGAATTGGGAATTCAAGTACAAACCCAAGTTGACATCACGACAGACTATCTCATTCTTGGTTCTGAAGAGATCGTCAATGGTGAGCCGGTTTCCTTCAATCAGAACACAGATTTCAAGAAAGCAGAGACACTTGGAGTCGTGATTGTTCCGTTGAAAGAAATTGAGAGCTTCTTCAATAACTAAAGAAGATTGAAAATCTACAGCCGGGGCGCGAACATTCGCGCCCCGATTGTTTTTTGCCGATAAGAATTCAAAGCCGTGGCGGAGATTCCTACTAATCCATCGGAGGGAGAGACAAGCCCTCGTATGACCATCGCGCAGCATCTCGATGAGTTGCGCCGTCGTTTATTGAGAGCAAGTTTTGCCCTATTGATCACTTTTGGACTCGCCTGGTTCTTTATCGATCCCATCATGGAATTTCTCTTGCAGCCTCACTATGAAGCGGTTGCTTCTTTGCAGGCAGAGATGAATCGACGTCATGAATTGGATCCCAGCAAGCCTTTGGAAGTGATTGATCCGCGTCCGATGGTCACGAGCTACACAGAAGGAATTGGGATCTATTTAAAAGTCTGTTTGATCGCGGCGCTGCTCGTTTCTGGTCCTTATATACTTTGGGAAATTTGGGGATTTATTGCAGCAGGCCTCTATCTCAAAGAGCGCAAAACCATGCGCCGTTATTTCCCCCTGGCATTGCTACTTTTTTTCTTGGGTATCGCTTTTGGTTACAAAATCATGATCCCGATTGGATTGGAGTTTTTAATCGTCTTCGGTAGTGATCTTTTCAGAACACAGATCGCGCTATCCGAGTATTTCTCTTTATTTCTCACTTTGACCTTTGCCTTGGGTTTGATTTTTCAACTTCCGGTTGTGATGACTATTTTGGCGCGTTTGGGAGTCGTGACCCCGCAGGGATATCGCAGTAAATGGCGCTATGTGATTGTCGGTTGTTTTATTGTTTCAGCGATTGCAACTCCGACACCAGATCCAATCAATCAGACCCTTCTTGCGGGTTCGATGTATCTACTCTATGAATTAGGAATCTTGCTTTCGATTTTTGCCTACCGAGAGCGACAACAAAAACTAGAAAGTCTAAATTCATGAAATTAGGAATTATTGGCCGACCAGGCTGCGGAAAAACAACGTTGTTTCGAGCGCTTGGCGGTCAGCGCGATAAATTGCCACATGCTCCGGGTGCTGAACTGGGAGTCGTATCTGTAGATGTTCCCGATCCACGCATGCAATGGCTGCGAGAGTTGGAGAAGCCAAAAAAATTCACTCCCGCTCGACTCGAGTTTGTCGATTTCCCAGGCATTCCTCAAAAGGATGAGCGAGGGAA
>CAZMYG010000217.1:0-3293 GCA_964570465.1 uncultured Planctomycetales bacterium | reverse complement strand
TAAACTGGGGGAGTGGAGGTTCTATCCAAAGCACAGCGTCTTCTGCGGCAAGCGAAAGCAATTTAGATTTTGGAATCTCAATGACTAACCCGTTCACAGAAAAAATTTCAGAAACAACAGTCGCTTGATAATTCCAAGTGATTTCAATCGCACGGGAGAGAGGGATGTCTTCGTGGAAAAGAACGACGCTCGCGACAATCGGATTTTTCGGATTGAGTTTGCTCACAATAGACCAAGAGTAGGTTTCTCCGCTTTGAATCGAAGGGTGCAATTTCCAATTTGTTTCAATGGGCATCGCTACGCGCAAGGAAGTCATAGTAGCGAGTACGGTTGGGTCCAAAGTGTCTTGTATCTCCGCAAAGAAAGCGTTTGAACCGAGCGCGCTTTGCAATGTTATGCCGGCATTTCGCAAAATCTGTTTTTGACTCGCTGAAACTGGCGAATCAAACTGCACGAGCAAATGCTGCTTTCCTTGATTGTGGATTTGCCGGACTTGTGAGGCGGTTTTTTCAGGAGTTTTGAATTGAGTGCGAAGCGAAGTTTGGCGGAAGTTGATTTCCCCTGCTGGCAAGAACAACAAAGCACATAACCCACGTTGCAACACCTGGATAGCGTTCATGGCGTCTCCTTCTTAGTGAGTTTATTGCCCAACCAGTTGCCGTGCTTGTTGTTAAGGGGGAATAGTGAAGGCCTGTTAGCTTGTAACCAAGCTATTTTTTCAAAAATTGCTAAAATCCCGCCCCTATGCGCCTATCCAAAAGTTTTTTCTATACTCTTCGAGATCGTCCGGCAGATGCGGAAGTAGAAAGTCATGCCTTGCTCACTAGAGCGGGTTTTCTGCAAAAGCTCTCAGCGGGGATTTACATCTACGGTCCGTTGATGTGGCGAGTTCTCCAAAAAATTTCCCAAATTGTTCGTGAGGAAATGAATCGCGCTGGCGCGCAAGAAATGTTGATGCCTGCGATGCAGCCAAAAGAAATTTGGACCGAGTCCGGGCGCTGGGATCGCTATGTCAAAGATGGAATTCTCTTTCACTTTCCAGATCGCAAAGACGCGGAGTTTTGTTTAGGGCCTACTCACGAAGAAGTGATTACGACTTTTGTGAAACGCGCGGTAACAAGCTATCGCCAGCTTCCGATCAATCTCTATCAAATCCAAACCAAATTCCGTGACGAGATTCGTCCGCGCTTCGGACTCATGCGCAGTCGCGAATTTGTGATGAAGGATGCCTATTCTTTCGATGTCGATACGGCAGGGTTGGATCGTTCTTATCAAGCGATGTACGAAGCGTACTCACGCATTTTCGAACGATGCGGTTTGAAGTACACCGTCGTCGAAGCAGACTCGGGTGCGATTGGTGGCAGTGGCTCTCAGGAATTCATGGTGAACGCGCCAACAGGTGAAGACGCGCTGCTGCTTTGTGAGAAATGTCAGTACGCGGCGAATGTGGAGAAGGCGACGAGCGTGCTTTCGCCTTCAGCTCCCGATGCCAATGCCGGCAAGCCTGCTCCCTTGGAAAAACATCCAACACCGAATGTTCGCTCAGTGGAGCAATTGACAGCCTTTTTTAAAGGGCATCCTGCGAGCCGCATGGCGAAGACCATTCTCTATAAGGCTGTATATAAGGATAAAGAAGAGCCCGTTGCTGTTTTGATTCGCGGTGATTTAGAGATCAATGAAGTGAAACTTGCAGGCGCTCTCGACTGTCTGGCGCTGCAGCTCGCCGACGATGCGACAGTTCGCAAAGCCACGGGAGCAGATCCCGGCTTTGCTGGTCCTATCGGAATCAAAGTGAAATTGCTTGCCGATGAATCGGTGCGCGATCTCAAAAACTTTCTCTGCGGGGGCAACGAGACCGACGTTCACTATCTCAACGCAAATCACGGCCGAGATTTTCCAACTCCGGAATTTCGAGAGCTTCGCAAGGCGCATGCAGGCGAACCCTGCGCACGATGTAAAGAGGGCAAACTTACCGAAACTCGCGGCATTGAGGTTGGGCACATTTTCAAGCTCGGCACGAAATACTCAAAAGCGATGAGCGCCAACTTCACCGCAGCGGATAGCTCCACTTTGCCCTTTGTCATGGGCTGTTATGGCATCGGTATTTCACGTATCGCCGCCGCTGCCATCGAACAAAATCACGATAAGAACGGGATGATTTGGCCCGAGCCGATTGCTCCGTATCGTGCGATGTTGGTTCTTGTGAGTAGTAAAGATTCAACCCAAGTTGAACTTGCGGAGAAACTCTACGCTCAACTCAACGAAGCCGGAGTCGAAGTGCTTTTCGACGACCGCGATCTTTCTCCTGGCGTGAAATTCAAAGACGCCGATCTTGTAGGCATTCCTTTTCAAATCAATGTCGGCCGCGATGCCAAAGATGGACTCGTCGAACTCAAAAATAGACGCAGTGGCATAGTGGAGAAACTCTCCACTACCGATTGTTTAAAGCGATTTACGGAACGCTGACTTCCGCGCCAATTTCAGGATAGAGATTGGCATAGTCTTCGGCGATTTTCAGGAAATCGAAACCCCTTACATACAGGTGTAGTAGATTTGTGTGAGGTCGCTCCCAATAATCGAGTACCCAAAGTTGGTTTGGTTGGAGATATTCTCCGCCAAGCATGCCGAGATATACCATCGTTTCGACCGGACTGTACACTCGCCCTGCATATGTGCCGTCTTCGCGATACCAAATTCCCGTGCGGCAGGTCCAAAGATTTTCCATAACAAAGTGTTGACCCACTTGTCCTCCGCCGAGCACTTCGATCATTTGATCGTAGGTGATTCCTTCCACATCATATTGTTGAAAGAAACGCGAAAGATATGTCGTGTTGAATCGCGCGTTAGGCAGTGCTCGGTGAATCGCTTGGAGAAATTGTGTCGTTTCCGCAACCATGTCGACGCCGTTTGCAAATTGAGTCTCTGCCAATTGGGGCATCCAAAAAATGATTTCGATATTGGCGTCATCGAGAGGACGCAACGTTTCTTTAAGTATGTCTTCAAGCAAGTCGTAGTCGACTGAAGGAATCCCAGTCCAGTAGTGAGGCAGGAGCAAGGATTCGTTTTCGAGATAGACCTTGTTCACGCCGGTCATTTGCACGATTTGCCACAAATCTTCAGCGACCAAGGCCCAGGAATCGGGATCGGTGATATTCCAAGTCTCTAATGTATTGCATTGAGGAAACGATTGAATGGTTTTGATTCCACCAATGATTTTCATACCAAACGCGTTGGCTGCGGAGACTAAGGAAGGGTAAGTGTATTCCACATTCCCAGGTGTCGTTGTAACCACC
>CAZMYG010000216.1:0-3351 GCA_964570465.1 uncultured Planctomycetales bacterium | reverse complement strand
GGAAGACTTTAATTTTTCAACCCAATTGCCCGACGGATTCTGCAAATAGTAATGGGGGCTTACTGCCCAGCGATGAACTTGGTGTCGTCAGCTATACGCTATCGGTATTAGATTCGAGTTCGAATCGAGCGGTGTTGCTAAGTGATTTAGGCGCAGCACTGTCTTTGGGTACAACGATTTCGTTTACAACTTTCGCGGACAACCAACCATTTCTCGATCCTCTACAATCCCCCCCAGTAGTAACGAATGCGGAAGAGATCGAAGATACGATTTCGTTGAATTTACTTTCGGATCCAGCATCTCCGATTTTCATTGATTTTGATCAGCCATTAAAAGCTTCGCGCTTTGCGAACGATTGGGTTTTTCTTCGTTACGAGGATCCACTGAGTCCAGGGACTTACATTGCAATTCCCTCAGAGCTGGTGATTGCTGAAAACTGCAATGACACGGGGACATCAACACTTTCGCTGACCGTGTTGGGAACATTGCCTTCCGACACTCAAATTGAGTTAGTGCAAAGCAAGGAAGTAGAAGGTTTGGGAATCAATGATTTTGGATCGGAAGACACTGTTCTAAAAACGATTGAGGTGTCTCCCAAATCGACAACACAACCGGACGCGATTGTGGAGTTGTTTTCCGATGACAGCAGAGAGAACCCCGCGCCAGAGGATGCATTCCCTTTAGCTGCGTGGGGAGATGGGCAATTGCAAGCTGCAGCGCCATTTCCAGGGCCAGATAGCTCTCAAGATATTGAGATTGGAAAAGGGACTGCGAATGGATTCTCAGTCACTTTAGATACGACAGGCTCTACTCTCTTAGACACTCAAGGTCAGTTAGTTTCCATTGCCGATGGAATTATTTACTGCCGAAATTTCACTGTGAAGCGAGACACAACGGGAACAGCTAAGCACGGCAAAATTATCGCGCTTGGCCCAAACCCATTGAGAATTATTGCGACGGGGAATGTAAGTTTTGAAGCGAGTACTCAAGTGCTCGTGCAGGGGGTTGATTCTCCTGGTGTGACAACGGTCAGTACTGGAAATCTCGCGGAACCGGGAGCTTTCGGGCGATGCACGGGTGGGAATGGCGGTGATGCCAGCACGGTACTTGTGGGCTCAACTCCCCGGGGCAGTGACGGAAATGGCCCTTTCAATTCTCCAGGCAAAGGTGGAAAGGGCGGCGAGAGTGGATACGGATTCACTCCGGTTCAAGTGGAAGATTGTCCCTATATTCAGGTTCATGGAGCTGGCGGTGGTGGAGGACATTTTATTGAGTCTGAAACAGACGGCTCACAAGCGACTCCAACCGCCTATTTTTATGCCCGCTACTCAGGCTTATTTGCTTCAAGCTGCACCTCAGGAACCATGACCACTTCCGCAGGAACTACCGCACCAGGAAATCCTCCTTGTGATGGCGCTCAACCTTCGACAAATACCTCTGGAGAAGATGGAAAACGCGGGCCTTACGGTTGCAGCTCTACGATTGGCTGTACCGCCTGTCCTTCAGGTGTCAGCGAAGACAATCTGGCCATGACTCAAGAAACAGCTCAGAACGGCGGCTGCCCGGCTCCGATCAAGAGCGCAGTGAGTTTTTCTGCCCCTCCATTGGGTGGCTCCAAGGGCGATCCCATTTTTAGTGATAGTGATTCGACAAACAATTTCTGGGGCAAGAAATTTTTGCCGGACGGAACGGTGATTTTTGGCGAGTTGGCGATTCCGCAGGGAGGAGCTGGCGGAGGTGGTGGCGGTGATGCGATCGGGAATCGCAATTTTCCTCCTCCTTCGAGCCATGACTACATCATCAACGATTTCAAAGGTTCTGGAGCTGGCGGTGGTGGTGGGGTTTTCTGGGTACAAGCACTCGGTCGTATCACAGTCGATGGGGAATTGTCTGCAGACGGTGGAAGTGGTGGGCATGGTGAGCAACCCGCTTGTGTTGCGCAAGCTGGCGGAGGTAGTGGCGGTGGCGCTGCAGGCATGATTATTCTGGAATCTGCTACAGGAGTTACTTTGGGAAGTACTAGCGCCCAGAATCCAAAAATTCATGCAAACGGTGGAGATCGCGGTTTCGGAACGAGTACAAAAACGGCTTCTGAAAAGTGCAGCCAAAATCTGACTTGTATCGGAGGGCCTGGAAATTGGGCGTGGGTTGATTGCTGCACAACAGGCAATCAGCCCAGTGGTGGTGTGGCTGGAATTCCGGGGCGAAGCCGACGAACTAATGCCTTGAGTTGGGGCGGAGCTGGTGGAAAAGGGCTGATCATTTTGGGAGTTCCTCATAACGAAGATGGAACTCTTCAAACCGATGCATTGATTTTGAAAACGACAGCGACCTCTGGAAATGACAATGTCTCTACCTGCACCAGCGGAAATAGCTGCTATGACACGACTCTCGGCGTGCTGCGATTTGCAGAAACAACGACAAGTGTCTCTGCTTTCAATTCCGCTGCTCGACTCGATCCAGACCCGCATGTTGTTGTCCCCAGTTTTGGAGCGATATCCAAGTCCTATTCGGAATGGATTTATTTAGGCTCGGCGGCGGACAGTTCGGATTTTGCACCTTCTTCGCCTTTATGTTCCTTTGGTGGAACCAATCCCAGTGGCGGCGATGCTGGTGAAGTGAATTTTGCTCTTTCCGAATCGGTTCTTGTGAGCGCTTCCAGCGGAGTGACGATTGAGTCGACGGTGCAAGCGACGATTTCAAACTCGACTTTGTATAGCGCGGTTTCTGCGAATCCGAAGATTTTGATTGGGGATCATTTGGTTCCTAACAGCTCTTCCGGAGATCGTTTCTCGATCACGAATGTAGAGATTGTTTCTGCAGGAGTATTGCGTGTGTACACGGATCCTGAGGATGGAGCGATGAGTAGTGCTGGGAGCTGGGAGTTGATCTGTCGCTCTTTCGATGTATTCAGCGACAGCTCGCTCAATACCTTGCCGAGCAATAACTCAATCAAGATCCAGTTTCAGTCTGCAGATGAGAGTTCAGAAGGCAGTGGGGAAGTGGATGAGTCGAGCATTTCTTCTCTCTCAGCGAGCGCGAGCAGCTTAGATACGAAGCGATTTGTACGTTTTATCGTTACTTTCAGTTTGGCGGATAGCGGAACGCCCGAAGTCGACGCGATATTGCCCACGTTAGACTTTGTGAAAATCCCCTACACGTATTAAAAATCGAGCGCTGGCGCACGAGTTTGAGAGATTTCGCTCACGAACGAAGAAATGGGCGAGATCGGAAGAAAGCATTTACTTCTTAAGCCTTTTGTTGTAAATCATTTGCCCCTTTTTGGGGAAAGATCACCCTGGCATGAAGATTGCCTAACTGAGCCAAAACCTAGGAATCAAGATATGCAAG
>CAZMYG010000215.1:0-3374 GCA_964570465.1 uncultured Planctomycetales bacterium | reverse complement strand
AAGATTGCCAAAATCGCTCCGCAACTCGAGCCGCTCAAGAAAAAATACAAAGATCAAAAACAAAAACTCTACGAAGAGCAGATGAAACTCTATCGAGAGCATGGAATCACAACTCCTCCTTTAATGGGTTGCTTGCCGATTCTGCTGCAGATCCCCGTTTTCTTTGGGCTATTTTCCGCCTTGCAAGTGGCCTTCGAAATTCGTCAAGCGCCGTTTCTGTGGGTTGACGATCTTTCTAGGCCGGATGCCTTGTTTCCTTTTGGCACTACTTACAATCTTTGGTTGCTTGATGTCTCTGCATTCAACCTCTTGCCGATCTTGATGGTGATTGTTTGGATTTGGCAACAGCGAACCATGCCAAAGCCTGCTGATCCCCAGCAAGCGCAAATGCAGAAGATGATGTCTTGGTTCCCGTTGGTTTTTGGTTTCATGCTTTACAACTACGCGGCGGGACTTTCGATTTACATGATTGTTTCGAGTCTTTGTGGTGTGTATGAGCAAAAGCTGATCCGAAAGCATTTGCCACCTCCTATCTTGCCTGCAGCTGCAGCTGCGACGGCAACTTAAAACCTATGGAAGAAGCAAAAACAGTCACTCCTAGCGCAGCGCCGAAGCGAAGGAGGAAATGGTTATTTTGGAGCAGTGCGGTTTTTGCCTCTCTCCTCATTTTGTTGCTACTCGTTCCCAGTTTGCTCTCAACGAATTGGGGAAAATCGTGGATTGAATCCATAGCCAGTGAGAAATCTGGCTATCAAATCCGCATGGAAGACTTGTCCCTCGGTTGGTGGAGTGGAGCGACAGTCGCTAAATTGCAGGTTCAAGGTTCCGCGGAGCTCAAGCATTTCGAAGCAGATTCTCTGCGTTTAAATGGAACTCTTTGGGCTTGGGTTTTTGGAAAACGTAATCTCGATCTGCAAATCGATCGTCCTTTCATTCAATATTTTTCTCAGACAACGAACAAAACAGAACCAGCTCCGGAGAAAGAAAAGGAAATCTCAACTCGATCTGAACCAACTTCAACTCCTCAAGAAGCAGAAAAATTCGAATGGCCTCTCGATTCTCTACATCTCTTAGTGAAAGACGGTCGAGTGGAAATGGAAGGCGAGGGAATCGGAGGGAAAACCACTCTTGATTCTTTGCAAATAGAATTGCAGTCGAGTTCGCACAATCAGCCTTTGCAATTTCAAGTCTCTGGGAATCTTCAAAACGATACAGCTCCAGCCAAGATTTCCTCCAAGGGAAGCATTGATTTGCATTCTTTTTCTGGCGAGTTGATTGCAAAGCTCGACCGAATGGAGCTTGCTCCCTGGTTTGCTCTATTCCGTCCCTTTCTTGAAAAGAAAGTCGACAAACTCGAAGGAGCGTTACAAGCTTCGATTGTTCTCAAAGCTCAATCTCTCAGTGCAATACAAGTAGAAGGCAGCCTCGACTTATTGGGGATTCGACTTTCAGGTTCCGGTTTACAGGAGGGACTTTCTCTCGACGGTTCTTTGAAACTCAATTCAGAAGGGAATCTTTCCTCGAATCGCATCCGATTTTCTTTGCCCCAGATCGTTTATGGAGAAACGCGTTTGGAGCAGGGGGCAGGGCTTTTGGAATTAGGAAAGGCGCGTGCCGATCTTCGAGAGTTCCAAGTGATGGTAAATGGACGACCGTTGCGAGCGCACGGGAGTTTTGATGGATCAGGGGCAAAACCGATTTTTCAATTAGAAGCGGATTGCGATGCGTTACCCATGCAGCAGAGATTTCTTTCCGCTTTGGCTTATCCAATTCCTTTTTTGGCTTCGAGTGATTCTCATCTCTTAGAAGTTCAGACCGAGTTGAGTGGAAAGTTCTCTATTCAAGGCGGAGGAAAGAATTGGCCCGAACTCAAAGAGAGTCTTACGGCTGAAGGAAATCTTTCCTTTGGTGCGGGCTCTCTTACAGGACCCTCTGCACTTTCAAAAATCTTAGGCGAAAAAAAACAGAGTCTTCGCTTTGATGCTCTCGATGCTCCGTTCTCCTTGCAGTCCGGGAAAATTCAAACTCCAGGGGTTTTGCTGAAACTCGCCGACACAAAAATCACCATGAAAGGCAGCACGACTTTAGATGGGGCGCTCGACTATCGAGTGGAGTTGGATTTGCCACCCAGTTTGAAAGAAAAGAAATGGGGTGCGGCGCTGGAATCGATGTTTGGCAAGCAAGGATTACCAGTGTCATTGGGCGGAACGGTCAAAAATCCACAGCCGGTTTATCAACTTCCGGAACTCAAGGAATCTTTAAAACCACTCATCGAGAAAGCCGCGGAAGAAGAGCTCAATAAAGCCTTAGAGCGACTGCAGAAGAAAAAGAAGAAGGATTGAGTTTCGATGAGAGACACTCTCTCAGACACGATCGTTGCTCTTTCTACGCCGGAAGGTTCCGGGATGAATGCGGTCTTGCGTGTTTGCGGTGAAGGAACGAAAGAAGTTTTAAAACAGCTTGGTTTCCCAAAAATTGTTGCTGGAATTGCTGAGAGTGGAGAAATTTCTCTAGGTGATTTTTCACTTCCTGCATGTTGTATTTTTCGACAGGGTCCTCATAGCTACACGCGTGAAAATCTTGCCGAGATTTCTTTCTGTTCTTCGCCGCCACTGGTGCAGGCAGTTTTAAAAAGAATTCTCGAAAGGGGAACTCGATTGGCACAGCCTGGAGAATTCACGCGGCGCGCATTTCTCAATGGTCGCTTAGATCTCACTCAAGCGGAAGGCGTGTTAGAGCTGATTTATGCACGTAACGAATCCCAACGCCGTTCTGGACTCTCTTTATTAGAAGGTGGACTTACTACGCGAATTGATGCGATTCGAGATCCTCTAGAAGCAGTTCTGGCTTTGCTTGAGGCATCCTTAGATTTTGAAGAAGGTGAGACGGGACATATTGATCACGCAGAATTGGCTGCGTTATTAGGAGAGGCGAGGAAAAAACTTGATGAGTCTCTGCAATGGGAAGAGAAACGCGTTTCCTTTCGCAAACAAATCGAAGTATTTTTCTGGGGAAAACCCAATGCTGGAAAATCCAGTTTGATCAATCGGCTCGATCCCAAAGCTCGATCCATTGTTTCTCCAATCGCGGGTACTACTCGAGACTGTCTAGCCGGGGAGATTGAAATTGAAGGAATTCGTTTCCGTCTTTTGGATGCGCCCGGCGAAGAAGAGGTTTCTGATTTAGTTGGAAAAAAAACCCAAGAACTTGCCAGCCGTTTTCGAGAGTCTGCTGATTTAGTGATTTGGGTTGCCGATGCCAGTGAGCCAAAATCGGAAATCCCAAAAGGCCGAATTCACTTACTCGTTTGGAACAAGATGGATTTACTTTCTGAGAAAAAATCATCAGGTGTTTTAGTAGGGGAGGCGCATGCG
>CAZMYG010000214.1:0-3465 GCA_964570465.1 uncultured Planctomycetales bacterium | reverse complement strand
CAAGGAACCTAAGGCGCCGGTGGTGTAAATCCCCAAGGCCAAACTCCCAAACCAAGCACCCATTAAGGTTCCTTTACGCCCAGGGGGAGCATATTTAGTAACAAAAGAGAGTCCCATCGGTGACAAGAAGAGTTCGCCGATTGTAAGCAGGACCAAAGCTGCAGAAATAAACCACGGAGAAACTAGGGAATTTGTTGCATTTGGAATGAGAGAAGAGGCATAGATCATCACTGCCATGGCAAAACCTAACGAAAGAATTCCAAATCCCATTTTTGCTGGTGTCGAGGGTTCGAGATTTTTTCGTCTCAGCAATTGCCAAATCCACACAAACAAAGGACTGAAAAGAAAAATACCAGCAGGATTGATGGTTAAGAAGTTTTCTGCATCCCAACCCCAACCACTTCGATCTGTGTGTTGATCTGCAAAAAGAGTTAGTGCGTAAAACTCTTGGAAAAAGACCGACCAGAACAGCGCCGAGCAGAACAAAATGAAAACAATTGCCTTCAGTTGGGATTTTTGTTTGGGAGTTAAGGGTTCAATTTTTGGTTTATTCTTTGGAGCCGTGTCAGTGGAATTCGTAGGTAATTGAGTCGGAGTGCGATCCACCAAGAGATGTTTTCCTGCTAGAAACACAGCAAAGGAAATGACAATTCCCGCAGCCGCAGACCCAAATGCGATTCCCCAACCGAAATGATTTCTTATCCAAGGAGCGGAGAGTGGAGCAAGGAAAGCACCGAGATTGATTCCTACATAGAAAATCTGGAAGGCATCGTCTCTTAGATCTTTGAGATCTTCGCGGTCATAAAGAGAGCCGACGAGAACACTGATATTTCCTTTAAAGAAACCATTACCAGCAGCAACCGTGAGTAAACCTAAACAAAAGATCCAAAATGCAGGAGAAGAGAATTCGCTCGCGCCTTCCACTTTGTCAGGAACAAAATCGGTGAACCCCAAGAGCAAGTGCCCGAAGAAAAAGACAATTCCTCCAATGGAAACAGCTTTGATTGTTCCCCATCGGCGATCCGCTAGGCTTCCTCCCAAAAGCGGACTGACCCAAGTAAAAAATCCCCAAATTCCATAGACCTGACCCGCAGCGGCATCACTGAGCCCGAAGTGTTTGGTCATGTAGAGAACGAGTAGAGAACTCATCGTGTAAAACGAAAATCTCTCTGCCATCTCTGTAACGAAAAGAACATATAACCCTTTCGGGTGTCTACCGAGATTCGACCAGAATTTGGACATGTACGAAATTCCTGCTAGAGGTTTTGTACGAAGAAATTCGTGATTTTATTGAACAAGTGAATCCGTGCGTCTCGTCCCGGGATACTGTGTCGCTTACCCGGATAAGTCATCAAATCGAAGGAACGTCCAGCTTTGACCAAAGCATCAATCAACAAAACCGTGTCCTGGAAATGAACATTGTCATCGGCCATGCCGTGAACGAGTAGCAGTTCACCCTTTAAATTTTTTGCATGAGTGATGGGGGAGGAACGTTCATAGCCTTCGGCATTCTCGGAAGGCAGCCCCATAAATCGCTCGGTGTAATGTGTATCGTAATTGCGCCAGGTTGTGACGGGAGCCACGGCAACTCCTGCTTTGAACTGTTCTGGAGCGAGCATCATGGACATGCATGCCATATATCCGCCATAGCTCCAACCCCAAATTCCGATTCGATTGGGATTCACATAGGGCAAGCTCTTGAGATATTTTGCGCCAGCGGCTTGATCGAGAGCTTCGAGACGACCTAGATCTTTGTAGACGGAACGAGTCCAGGCTTTGCCATAGCCTCTCGTACCACGTCCATCCATCGTGAATACCACGAAACCTTTTTGTGCCATCATTTGATGCCAGAGATCTCGATCACCGCCCCAAGATTTCAAAACCGTCTGAGAGCCAGGACCGCCATAGACAAAGACAATGGCAGGATATTTTTTGTTGGGATCAAAATTAGTCGGCTTGAGCATTCGCACATGAAAACGCAGTCCTTCATCGCTATTGAATTCAAAGAACTCGGGTTCTTGCAAATGATATTGCTCTAGCTCAGCAACGCGATTTTCTTCGAGGTATGCAATGCGTGTCCCATCAATGCGATGAATCGACATTGATGGAGGCCGCTTTGGATTCGAATACACATCGACATAGCTTTGAAAATCCGGTGCTAGAGTGATTGTGTGCCAACCTTCTTCTTGACTGATTTGACGAAAATTTTCTCCATTCAAATCCACTCGATAGAAATGTTGCTCGGAAGAACTCTTTTCATCCGCTGTGAAATAGGCAACTCGATTTTTTTCATCCAGCTTTAAAAGTTTTTTGACATCCCAATTTCCCTTAGTAATCGGAGCAAGTTGTGTCCCAGCATCGAACTCCTTGTCGAAATGTCCCAAATAGAAATGTCGCCAACCGCTTTGCTCCGAACTCCAGGTGAATTGAGAGTCCTTTTCAAGGAATTGCAAATCGTCATGCAACTCTAGCCATTCATTTTCTTTTTCTTCGTGAATGAGTTTGCTCTCGCGCGTTTCAACATCGTGAATCCAAACGCCCAAGCGTTTTTGATTTCGGTCTTCGATTTGATAACAAAGTTTTTTCCCATCGGGGAGCCAATTCACTCGAGGAAGATAGATATCCGCTTCTTTCCCCAAATCCAACCAACGAGTTGCCGAAGGTTTTGCCTCGATAATACCTAGCTTGACTGACACATTGGGATCACCCGCCTTGGGATAAAACTGGGACTCTGGCTCACTTCGATTGCTGGAATAATCGGCGATATGAAAGGTGGGTACTTTGGCATGATCGACTTGAATATAGGCAATGCAATCGCTACTTGGCGACCACCAATATCCCGTCATTCGATCCATTTCTTCTTGGGCAACAAATTCAGCGACACCATTCCAAATCGTTTCACTGGCATCTGTGGTCAATCGCTTCTCTTCCGATTTGTTCAAATCGTAGACATAGATCTCATTTTTTCGAATGAAAGAGACCCAGTTTTCATCCGGAGAAAATTTGGCATCGATTTCCGCTTCTGTGCTTGCAGTGAGCTGTCTCGTCTTGCGAGTCTCCAATTCAAAAAGATAGAGATCTCCGTTGAGAGGGAAGAGCAAATAATTGCCTTTAGGTGACCAGAAATAATCGACAATTCCTTTTGCGAATAACCGAGCTCGTTCGCGGCGCGCCTCTTCTTCTTTGGAAAGTTTCTGATCGCTGAGTGGAACAATTTCCTCGGAGCGAATCCACACCGCCGCCTTGTTACTCGCTAAATCATAGGCCCACAAATCATAGACACCGGGTTTTGCACCATCCTTTAAATAGCTCACTTTCTTGCCATCAGGTGACCATTTCACCGAACGAGGCAAGGAGCCACTGAGGCTTTTCTCTGCGTAGATGGTTTCAACAGTAAGCTGTTTAGTGCTCTGTGATTTCGACGAAGGAGCACTGACACAGGAGAGAAGCAGCAGCATTAATAAG
>CAZMYG010000213.1:0-3553 GCA_964570465.1 uncultured Planctomycetales bacterium | reverse complement strand
CTACCGCTTCAACGCGTCGAAGAGTTTGAAGATCGGCAACATGGCGCAGAGGATGATAAATCCCACGATAAAGCCCGCGATGATGGTGATTGCCGGTTCAATCAAGGCCATGAATCGCTTCACGGCACGCGGGACTTCGCGATCGTAGAAGGCGACGACTTTGCCGAGCGCTTCTTCGAGGCGGCCGGCTTTTTCGCCAATGGCGATCATGCGATTGACGAGAGGTTGGAATTGTTTCGTACTCTTGATGGCTTCGGAAAGCGGTACACCAGTGAGCACACGCTCTTGCGCCTCTTTCACAGCCTTGGACATGGCCTTGTTCTCGATGACCCCGCTCGTGATTTCGAGCGCTTGTTCGAGATCCACACCAGCCCGATACAGAGTTGCTAGAGTCGCGGCGAATTGGGAAGCGGCTACTTTGCGTACGACGGGTCCAACAATCGGGATACGCAAAATAAAATTGTCGATTATCAAGCGACCCTTTGTGGTGTTACGCGTGATGACAAAGGCGGAAACGAGAGCCACGACAGCTCCGACCAGAGTAAACCAGTTGTCGCGAAGAAAATTCGAAATCGCAATCAAGATTTGTGTGGGTACAGGTAGAGCAACTTTCGTTGAGCTGTAAATTTGCATCAAACGGGGAATCAAAAAGCTCAACAAGAAAATGACCAACCCCGTAACCGCACACATGAGAACCGTGGGATAAATCAAAAGCTGTTTGACCAAACCACGAATCGAGTCGCGCCATTCGAGATGCTCAGCCAGACGGCTTAACACCTGATCGAGTGCGCCGGATTGTTCACCCGCCTTCACGACGTGAATGTAAAGCGGGGGAAAGATGTTATGAAATCGACCCATCGCTTCGGAAAGACTCAAACCACGGCCTACATCCGAAACAAGTTCGTTAAAAATCGCTTTGACCTGAGGGTTATCGACCTGCTCGGAGAGATCGGTCAAGCCTTCAAAAAGCGGAACACCAGAAGCTTCGAGAATCGCAATGTTATAGGTGAGATCGATCAAATCTCTCCGGCTCATCTTGGCCGAATAGGTTTTGGTTTTTTTCTCGCTCGTCTTCGATTTGGCCGAAACAAGAGTGAAACCGTGTGCTTCGAGCATCTCAGTGAGTTCTTTACGAGATGCGGAATCGGAAACTCCGTGAATGCGGATTCCTGCACGATCTACAGCTGCGTATTCAAAAGCGGGCATAAGCGATCCTTACCCCCTCCCCGTCGCCTCTTCGACTTCCGTCGCGACCCGTAATACTTCGGAAATTGTCGTCATTCCCTGAAGTACTTTCATTCGCCCGTCATCCATCATGCTCAGCGGATTTCTCTGGCGCGCAGAAGTGAGTAAAGTTTTTTCCGGCGCTCCTTCTGAAATCAGTTGGCAAATCTCCCCATCGATCATGAAGAGTTCGACAATCGCCGTTCGCCCTCGGTAGCCTTTGTTTTTGCAAACCGCGCAACCTTTGGGCCGGTGGAGAAAAAACTCTCCTGCGGGAGCGAAAGAGCCAAACCATTTGCGTTCTTCGGCACTTGCGCTGTAGCGTTCCTTGCACTTGGGGCAGAGCAGTCGTACGAGACGCTGGGCGAGTACCCCGATCAAGCTCGAGTTGATCAAGAATCGGTCGATGCCCATGTCGATTAATCGAGGAATGGCGCCGACGGCGGAGTTCGTGTGTAGGGTACTCAAAACTAAGTGACCTGTGAGAGCGGCACGAACAGCAATTTGTGCCGTTTCTGTGTCGCGAGTTTCTCCAAGCAAAATGACATCCGGGTCTTGGCGCAAAATCGAACGCAAGGCTCCGGCAAAGTCGAAACCAATTTCTGCGTTCACCTGACATTGCCGAATCAAGGGCAGACGATATTCCACGGGATCTTCGACGGTGCAGATTTTTCTTTCCATCGCATCGACCGTAGCGAGCAAAGCGAAGAGTGTCGTCGATTTTCCGGATCCTGTTGGCCCTGTGACATAGAGCATCCCATAAGGCCGATTTACGATACCTTTTAGGATCTCGGAAACTTGATCTGGGAGACCCAAGAGATCTAGCCGGGGTACCGTGCCAGAATGATCCAAAATACGCATGA
Organism: uncultured Planctomycetales bacterium; assembly: GCA_964570465.1. Lineage (GTDB taxonomy): Bacteria > Planctomycetota > UBA1135 > UBA1135 > CAZMYG01 > CAZMYG01. Next base: position 1,466 of record CAZMYG010000213.1, on the reverse strand, counting down.
CGATGTTCTCGCCAAATACGGTCGGTAAAACCGAAACGCGCATATCGACAGGACCTGAAGGAGTCGCAAATCGCAGACGGCCGTCTTGAGGGAGGCGATGCTCGGAGATATCGAGTCCAGCAAGAATTTTGATTCGGGTTAACACTGCGGGGCCGACTCGTGCCGAGACGTTTTCTCCCTGAACTAGAATGCCGTCGACGCGATAGCGCACGCGCAGCAGTTTTTCTTCCGGTTCGAAGTGGATGTCGGTTGCGCGCTGATCGAGAGCAAAATTAATGATGCCCTCGACAATGTGAATCGCTGCGTTTTCGTCTTCGGATCCTGCATCGAGCGTTGTTTTGAGCTTTTCTCCTCCTCCGCCAAATCCATCACGCATCGCATCGAGAATTTCTTCGCGGGTGGCTCCCAGAACCTGAATCGGCATGCCGAATTGTTTGCGGATTTGATCTGCCGCATAGACATCGTCGGGATTGGCCATAGCGACGGCGAGATAACCGTCGCGGCGAGCTACGGGGACGAAAAGATGAGCGCGGAGAAAATCCTCGTCGAGCCCGGCAAATAAACTGGGATCGGGCGGGGTTTTCTTGAGGGAGACCATCGTGGTGCCTGACTCTTCGAAAAGAAGCGCTGCAATATCCGCTTCGCTGACAAAGCCCAGCCCAATCAGAATGCGCCCGATTTTTTCTCCGGTGCGGCGCTGTTCTTTGAGCGCAACGTCGAGCTGCACACGATTGATCAAGCCTCGCTCGATGAGGCGCTCACCTAGCGGTTTGTGGAGTTGAGAGGGATTTCCCCCCTCTTTCGACCCAGAAAAAATTGTTTTGTCCCCGGCGGCCATGTTTTAGTAGACGATGATTCCGATATCGTCTCCAGAGGGGTTTTTATCGTTCGTGGACGTGTCGATTCTTCCGTTGGGGCCTGCGCTTAAGACCCAAGGTTTTTCGTCGGTTTTCTTTTCGAAAGCGTCAGCGTTGACGAGATAGCAATGGCCCCAGGGATCAGAGGAGAATTCTTTTTGAAGGGCGCTCGATAGCAAGGCCGATTTTCCCTCCAGCCAGGCGGCACTCGCGGGCATTTCTCCAGCACTTTTCCACAGATCCGATTCTGCAGCGCTCGGAAAATGTGTGTTTTGGCGGTAAAACTCTTGTAAGGAAAAAGCGATTTTTTGGACATCTTGAGTTGCTTGAGCGACATCCATTTTCCCGGACTCTCCTAAAGTCCTTGGGATGAAGAAAATTCCAATCGCCATTACGGCGATGGTGACACTGACAATCTCGAGAATTGCCAAATCGCTCTGCCGACGCATGTTCATGGTGAAACCCTCAAATAAGAAAAGTTGGATCCAAGTTCCGGCAGAAAACTATCGAGAGAAACCGCTTGCGAACTTAAGCTCATCGTTTCTGTAGGGGCGGGTCTATCAACCCCCCCATAAAAGTCCGGGGGGGTCGGAGACCCCCCCCACACAA
>CAZMYG010000212.1:0-3749 GCA_964570465.1 uncultured Planctomycetales bacterium | reverse complement strand
ACGATCGTATTCGTCACCGAACCTTCAAAACTCTTATTGTCCACATCGAGTTTCAGTTCGACGCGCACGTTTTGTAAATCGTAGTTTCGCGCGGGTTCAGTGAATTTCGGATCTTCGGTTTTGATATCGGCTGCTAAGAAATGGGGAAAAGCGAGAAACGCTACAGTGAGAAGGGAATTTTTTTTCATATCCACCTTTGTTTTGACTCTGCCGTAGTGTACGGGGAAGGCGGCAACTTGGAAACGAGCGATTCCAGGCGTAGAATCCGCCGCTTCGAAAGCAATCTCAGGGAGGTTCGAATGAATCGTTTCGTCGCTTCGATGTTTCTGTGCGTGGTTTCTTCAACGCTGTACGCGCAGAGTTTCAATAATCAGTGGGTCGAATTCACTCCGGCACCAAATGCCATACAAAATAGTTCTGGGGGCGTTCTCACTGCGCTGACGACGACGATTGATGAGAAGGATTTTGCTTGGGGCGATCTCAATAACGATGGCTGGACAGATCTTGTCGTCGTTTTGAAGGAACCCATCACGACCACGGGGAAGCGGCGGAATTATCTCTTGATGAACGAAGGCGGAATCTTGGTCGATCGCAGTCTCGAATACGCTAGCGATTCCGATGTCGGGGGGGATTTAGGGTTTCGAACGCCGACGAACGATCGCGATGTGGTGATTGTCGATATTAATAATGATGGATGGCTCGATGTGGTGACGGCGACCACTCTTTCCGATGGAGATGCGAAGCATCTCTCTCATCCTCGGGTGTACCGAAACGAGGGCGAATCCGCTGGAGTTTGGCAGGGGTTGCGATTTGAGAATTTTCGTTTCCCTCAATTGATGACTACCGGAGGTCTTGCCGTGTCGCCGCGTTTTTGTTCGGTCTCTGCTGGAGATGTCACAGGCGATGGTTTTGCTGATCTCTATTTCACGGATTACGACACGGGCGAGACGGGACCTCCTGAAAATCCAACGAACGATCTCAATGATCGTTTGCTCATTAACAACGGAAGCGGAACTTTCATCGACCAGAGTTCTACGCGGATGAGCGCGACCATGCTTTCCTCGGCGTTTGGCATGTCTTCGGATATCGCCGACATGAACGGAGACGGAGTTTTGGATGTCGTGAAGGACACGGCATTAGGGGCGCCTCAATATGTTTCGGTGGCTTATAACAACCCGGCTAATGAGGGCTTTTTTAATTTGTTTCAAAACAGTTTCCATGCGTTTTCCCCTTATCACCTCGACACAGGTGATCTCAATAATGATGGACGTCTTGATCTGGTTGTCAGCGATGATGGGGACGATCGCTACCGTTACAACTTGGGTAATGACGGACTCGGTCGAGTGAATTGGGGCGCGGCGAAGACATTTCAATTTCTCGATGGAGGGGACGACGGTTTTGCAGGCAATACCTTGATCGTCGACCTCAATAATGACAATTGGAATGACATCGTTTTTTCCGACGTAGACGTCGATGTGGTGGGCTGTTCGCGGCGTGCGCATATCTATCACAATCCTGGCGGGACGGTTGGCAGTGAGATTACTTTGCGCGAGGAAGTGCAGCAGGCGGGCTCGGGCGGTTGGAAAGGGGTTAAGGGCCTGCTGATTGGGGATTTAACCGGGACTTTCGATGTGGCCGTTTTCGATATCAATAACGATGGTTGGAAGGACATGGTTTTTGGCCGCTGCAATGGAACCTTTGTATGGATGAATGTCGCTCCGAATCAAGCGCCCATTGTCAGCGCTGGAATCGATCAAGAAATCACCTTGCCGGCGCAGGCGAATCTCGATGGAACGGCGAGTGATATGACCTTGCCGATGGGGCCGCTGGCTACGACTTGGTCCAAATTCAGCGGGCCTGGAACCGTGATGTTTGGGAATGCGAACGCAGTAGATACGACGGCGAGTTTTTCTGTCGATGGTGTGTATGTGTTGAGATTAACGGCGAGCGATGGCTTGTTGCAGACAAGCGACGATATGCAAGTGACTGTGAATGCCCAGGCGCCGCTTTTGCCTTGCGATATCTTAGGAGTTGGCGCGCGAGCGATTCGACTCACTCCAAACGCAGGCTCAGATCCGATTGCGTTGCGCATTACTTCTGCCGATTTTCCCTGCTTCCTAAAATATGTTGCGGCAGATAGCAGTTTGGTCGATACGCCGGTTTATCGTCTGCCTAGCGAATGGGGGACCGTGTATGTTCGCGGTGGTCAGATCGTTCCTCTTACCGATTATGAAGTGCGTTCGGAAAGCGTGACGCAAAATTCAACACTGAATACTTCGACCACCTATCGTTGGGGAGATACTCGTCCGAACGACATCGTCAACCTCGATGATATCCTTTGCATACTCACAGCTTTTGGCGGTAGCCCGGTTGCGCCGTGCACTTTGTATAGCGCGGATTTGATTGAACCCATGGGGAATATCAACCTCGACGATATTCTGGCCGTGCTGATGGCGTTTGGTGGAGCTGGCTATCCTGGGCCGTTGCCTTGTCCGTAGGTGCCATTCTGCGATTCTTTGATTGCTCCATTTCCCTTTGTCTCAAAAGGAATTAGGAAGTCTCTTTCAAAATCGAGCCCTAACTCTTGAGCAATTTGAAATCCCTTTGCGATGTTGTGCCGCACGGTAGAAGAGCCAATCCGAAGATATTTGCTCACCTCCACTAGTTTGAATTCCAGTTCTTCTATCAACCAATAGCAACACAACGATCGAGCCATCCAAGGTTTTGTACTTTTGCCACCCCGAAGTAGTTCTATTGCCGAAATTCCAACCGCCGCCGCGGCAATTTCGACAACTTTTTCGATTCCGAATCCCAATCGTTCCCATCGATTCCGAACCCAACGCAGTTGATCGCTTGCTTGGAAAGTGGGCATTAGCAACCCGGAATCTGCCGGGAGCTGCTCCTTCCTCCCCTCCGAAAGTTTTCGATTTAAGGGCTCCCACTTCCCATGTTCGTTTCGGAAAAGTAGAGAAGGCTTTAGCTCGACGTTCTCCTTTTTGAGCCCATCTTCGATAAAGCGACGATACTCGCGCTGGGCTCCTTCGATGGTCATTCCAAACTGCTTTAACACCGCTAACGTGTCCTGCCACACATCCGAACGCTTTCCCAGAATTGCCCCGTGTCCACACCAACGAAATCGATCTAACGCATCGAGATCTTTCGCGAGTCCAGCACCGTATGGATTCAAATGGATATAGCGAATCACGCTGAGGAAATAGCTGTCCCGATCGCAAATCCGATTCCAGAATCGCCCTTGGAATACATGGCCGACGCGGTGATGTCGGCGATTGAAATCGTGCGTGTACGCAGTGAGCAGACCGTGCATGAACTGGCTTAACCGCATCGTTCCCATTTCGAGCAAGAAATGAAAATGATTGGGAATCAATGCCCACGCATAGCAGCGAGCACCTGTTTTCAAACAGAGTTTTTCTAGGCGCTTGAGGAAAGTACGTCGATCAAAATCATCCCAGAAAATCTCCCGCCGTTCGTTTCCGCGGGAAACGACGTGATGAATGGCACCGGGAAAGTCGATTCGTTCGGGTCGTGGCATCTTGTTTTTCACAAGACAACACGAAAAAAATCGAAAAGGTCACAAAGAAAATTTTGGAAAAAGAAGAAACTTGCGTCAATCAACTCTACCGCGGCAAATTTGTCCTCTATTTCAATCCCTAGCATAACGCTCTGAAAACTAGGAACTTCCAGAGAAAGTTACAAAGTTCAGAATGGCACCGATTATGAGTTATTGAGGG
>CAZMYG010000211.1:0-3853 GCA_964570465.1 uncultured Planctomycetales bacterium | reverse complement strand
AGACTCGTTTGCGATCGTCGTCTCCGTAATAGACCAGAAACTCGCGTCCTGGATCTTCTTGAACTCGATAGCCCAGCAAATTCCAGATGGAGCGTCCTTCCACCCCATAGTTGCCATGCTTCTGTTCCGGCAAAGTTCTGGCTGCCTGAATTTTTTCCTCGGTTTGTGGATCGAGGTTTGGATTCACAAGCGAGACTTATACAATCGCAAGCTCACTCAGTGAAGATGCTAAATTTTAGAGAACGACACAAAAGACTTGCCCAGGCAAAACTCTATCTATTGTTTACGCCAAAACTTTGCCGTCTCGAACCCTTTCATGTTTTGCGCGAAGCTCTTCGAGCAGGAATCGATCTTGTTCAGATTCGAGAGAAAGAGGCAAACTCCAAAGAGCTATTAGAACTTAGCAAAGAAGTGATTCGCATCACTCGAAAACGTGCACTCACGATTGTGAATGATCGTGCGGACATTGCCAAACTCGCTGGAGCCGATGGAGTTCATCTGGGACAGGAAGATTTGCCAGTCGAAGTGGTTCGAAAGATTTTGGGCCCACAGTTTTTGATCGGCGTTTCGACTCATAGTCGTCAACAACTCCAAACCGCGTCGAAATCCTCCGCAGATTATCTGGCTATTGGTCCTTTGTTCCCGACGAAGACAAAAAACTATGAACAGGGATTGGGGATTCAAAAAGCGAATCGACTGAGTTCTGGTATTTCCAAACCTGTATTCTTCATCGGAGGCATACAGGCAAAAAACGCCTGCGGACTCGCGCGAATTGCATTCTCATCTTCCGTTCTTCAATCCGAGAATCCGTTTCACGAAATCCGCAGGCTTGCGGAAACACTTCACTCACTCAAATCGAAAACTGCAACAACTCCGTCAACCAGAGGGGAAACACGGTGAAATTCGATTGTTGATAGAGTTTTGCCAGGGGATAGCTTTCAAAAGGAGAGAGAATCAAACCAAGAGCATCTGCAGCCGCAGCGCGCATGATGGCAGATTGCTTCTCGTCACGGAAAATCCGCGTTAACTCTTGAACAGAATCTACACTTCCATGAAAAGCTAATGCCTTCGCGGCATCCGCTTGCGCAGTAGGGGCATTCATCTCGGTAACCGTGGCAGCTAACAATGAAAAATCTGCCGGACTTCCAAAAAAGGCTAAGGCTTGAGCAAGCACGGCACGGGTGGGAAGACACTTCTCCTGTGGAATTGCATTTCTGAGTAATTCATGCGAAGACTCGTCTCCCAACAACGACAGTCCGAAGCCAGCAAGAGATCGTGTGTTCCCACTGCCCGACTCCAAAAGCGATTCTTTCAAAAGAGGGAAAGCTTCTACAGATCTTGAAAGCCCCAGAGCCAACAATACTGCACCGCGATTTTCTTGATTTCTTTCCTCGCGATAAGCAATCGCCAACTCCTTTTGAATTTCAGGATCTTGAACTCTGCGAGCCATCGAACCCAAACTCAAAACAATCCAAGGTCGCAAATTGCTATTTTCTTTTTTGAGAACATTTAGAAGAAACCCTTTAGCCTGCACGCCCCCTTGTTGACCAATTGCTATCGCGAGAAAGCCTTTAGTCAGAATGTCTTTTTCCATCTCGAATGCCGTTTGCATGGGAGCTAAAGCCATTGGACTTTGGAATTTTCCTAGTGCCAGCGCAGCCGAGCGACGCAAATCGAGTTTCGCACTGCCCAGATGATGGATCAAAACGGATAAGAGTTTGGGATCTGTCGAACCAGCGAGATTCTCCACAGCACGGGCTCTCGCAATAGCACTCTCTTTTTCATCCCTCGAAATTTCACTAGCCAGTAAATGGTCAGGATTCGTGGAACCAATCCACTCATAAGCCAAACGAGGATAGGAAAGTTCTTTCTTCTCGTTGTCTGTTAAATCGGCATAGAGCGAAGCGATTACAGAATCGATTCTTTCATTCATTCCACTTCGTCTGCCTGCTCCCAAAGAAGTCATGATCAATGCGCGCTCGGCATCACCAAGCGCTTTCGTATCCTTCAATTGATGCAACAAAAGCGGCACTGCTTCTTGAGCGGAACTGAGTCCTAAACCTAGCAAAGCTGCACGGCGAACTAAAAGATTTGAATCCGTGGAAGCCTGTCGCAAAACACCAAGGGCTTCCTTTCCGCCAAGTCTTCCGACACTGATGGCACATGCCGCGCGGATAACAGCATCAGAATTCTGAACTCCCGCTAATAATGCTGGCACCAGTTTTTGTCTTTCGTCTTGTGCAAGCTGTTCAGGCGATAGATCATCTCCTAATTCTCCAGTAGTCAGTCCACTACTCATCAAACGATTGGGTTTGAGATATTGAGTTTGATTGTAGTTCCACCACCCTAACCAACTTTCCGGAGCGCCCGTTTCAACAACGATTCCTGTATTGGAAGCTGTGGTTGCACTACTACGGCTAGGTGATGGAAAAGCGGTTTTAGGAGTCGAACTGGCACTACGTCCCGATCCCGTTGAGCCAACCCCTCCACTACCAGCAATATCTGCCGGTCCGCCATATTGTCCAGGGGGAGGTGGTGGCGGCAGAATTCGTCTTACTATAGGTGTATGTGGTGGCGCTTGGATTCGCGCCGCTTCATCAAAACTTAAACCGCTACGCTTCAACCAACTCAGCAGTTCTTGTTCTTGGGCTAATTCCACGATCAACGCTTCGTTTTGAGTTGATGCTACATAGTGAATCAATTCGTCTTCGCCCGTGAAATGAAGCAACTCAGCAACCGCGCAACGTCGTCCACCTGCATCGACAAAAGCAAATCTTCTCTCGCCGGAAACATCAAAATCCTGACCGAAAATTCCTCGCTCTCGATAATTTCGCAGCACATCCAGTAGGCAAGCGCGTTCTTGTTTCTGTTCCTCGCTCAGCGAAGAAAGATCTTTAGAGCGCAATTCATTTTCCGCGTTTTGATAATGCTCTCTCAAAAGAGCAAGCTCATCCTCTGAAGTGCTCTGGGACTGAGAAAACAAAATCGAAGAATTGCCAATCAAAAGCAACAACACACAAGAAAAATGAATGACTTTCATAGCTTCCTTTCTTTGGATTGAGTCGCGCCTACTTGCAAGAGCTGGGCCAAAGGACTGAGAAATGGTCGTGAACCAAAAACTCCCTCTAGAAATACGCGAAAAAAACATCCTAGAAAAATTTGATTTGATCAAAGAGCCACTTTCTTAGTTCCTTTTTCGTAACTAGACGTTGATTTCATTCTCTACGATCGCTTGAATACGCCCCATGACTACGGAGAAATGGAAACGAATACAAAAAGCGCTCATCTTTGTGGGCGTTTTCGCTCTGTTTCTGCTCGTGGTCATTTTCTTTCTTTCGGGGAAAAAACCTCGATTCCCAGTAATCGAACAAGTTCCTCCAGAAATCAGCGCCTTACCGCTGCAATTGCTCTACTCGTTTTTGCGAATGTGTGCGGCCTATGTTTTTTCTCTCGTTTTGGGAATCGCAATCGGGACTTGGGCAGCAACCAATGCTCGCGCTGGATCGGTGTTATTACCTTTGCTCGATATTCTTCAGGCCGTTCCTGTACTCGGTTTTTTCCCCGTCGCGATTGCAGTGTTTGTAGAAAACTTAGGCGGTGGGCGTTTCGCCTTAGAAGTAGCCAGCATCTTTCTCATTCTGACCAGTCAGGCCTGGAATATTGCTTACGGAGTCTATGAAGGAATCGCGACCTTGCCTTCGGATGCAAAGGAAGCAATGGCCGCCTACGGAGTCACCGGCTGGCATCGTTTCTGGCGACTGTATATGCCCGCCTGCGTTCCGAAACTCGTCTACAACTCCATGCTCTCTTGGGCGAATGGTTGGTACTTCTTGATCGCCTGCGAAATTCTTGC
>CAZMYG010000210.1:0-3889 GCA_964570465.1 uncultured Planctomycetales bacterium | reverse complement strand
CGTCGCCGCGCCTTACCGCCCGCCGACCGCGCTCGCAACGCGGCTAGCGGTAGTTATTTAGTGTGCCCTTAAATGCCTATAAAAAAACGAATTTGGATTCTAGGCTCCACCGGCTCCATTGGCCGACAAACTCTGGAAGTTGTGGATTCCTGTCCAGATCATTTTGAAGTGGTCGGACTCAGCGCTCATCGCAATGCGAAGCTCGCATTGGAACAGGCTGAAAAATTCCGAGTTCCGACTCTAGCGCTGACTCACCCAGAATCCTTCGAAACGGCAAAACAAAGTTCCAAATCCAACAAACTACGATTGGTAGGCGGAGAAAACGGTCTTCATTCCGCTCTGAGCGAATCTTCTTTTGATCTTGTCGTGCAGGCCATTACTGGCGCCGCGGGACTGCCCTATTCAATGATTGTTTTGGAAAAAGGGAAAACACTCGCTCTCGCCAACAAAGAATCTTTGGTGATTGCCGGTTCCCTGCTGATGAAACTCGCCAAACAAACGGGCGCGAATGTGATTCCCATCGACAGCGAACACTGCGCGATATTTCAGTGTATTGGCACAACCGGAATCGAAAAACTGCGGCGCATCTACTTGACTGGGTCTGGCGGAGCCTTACGCGAGTTCAGTTTGAAAGATCTAGAAACGGTGACTCCCGAACAAGCGCTGAAACATCCTAATTGGTCGATGGGAGAAAGAATCACTATCGATTCCGCGACCATGATGAATAAGGCTTTTGAAATTCTGGAAGCGCTGCATCTCTTTGGAATTTCTCCAGATCAAATTCAAGTTCTCCTTCACCCTCAATCGATTATTCATTCCATGGTGGAGTTTGTAGACGGGTCCATAATGGCACAATTGGGGATTCCCGATATGCGCGTGCCCATTCACTACGCCTTGCATTACCCGCAAAGAGTGCAATCGCCGCTTCAAGGCTTTGATCCCGTTCGATTTCGGCAATTGAATTTTGAAACTCCAGACGCTGAGCGTTATCCCGCCTTGGAATTAGGAACTCTTGCAGGAAAGATCGGAGGAGTGGCTGGAGCTGTTCTCAATGCAGCGGATGAAATTGCGGTTTCACTCTTTCTCGAAAAGCGAATTCGTTTTCCGCAGATTAGCAAAGTCTGCAAACAGGTATTAGAAAAGCATCCACGAATGGAAAATCCAAATTTCGAACAAATTCTAGAAGCAGATCGCTGGGCGCGTGAACAAACGCGCCAAGCATTGGTAAATCTCTCATGAGCTTTCTCTACGCCATTGAAACTGTATTAGGAATTGGACTTCTCATCTTTGTCCATGAACTCGGCCATTTCCTGGCTGCACGTTGGTCTGGAGTGCGTGTCGATGCTTTTTCTCTCGGTTTTGGCCCGGTTCTTTTTGCTCGTCAAAAAGGTGCAACGGAATATCGACTCTCTCTCATTCCGATTGGGGGTTATGTCAAATTAGCCGGAGAACTTCCCAACGAAGAGCGAACGGGCGCGCCGGATGAATTGTTTTCAAAAAGCATTGGCACTCGCGCCTTTATTTTCTCCGCGGGTGTTTTGATGAATTTGGCAGTGGCTTTGCTGCTCTTTCCTCTCGTGTTTCTGATTGGCGTGCCTTTTCTCGAACCCGTCGCAGGGACAGTGACTCCAGGTTCACCAGCTTGGGAAGCAGGATTAGAACCAGGGGATCGAATTTTAGAAGTCGATGGTAGTCCGGCCTATGGATTTGAAAGTATTTTCCAGGCCTTCGCTTTGGCTTCGGAGAAACGAGTTCGTTTTCTTGTAGAAAAACAAAATGGTGAGCGACAAGAATTGTGGATTTCTCGCGGGGAACGTTTTGAAAGCCCCGCAAGCCTCGGCATTTCACCGATTCTCGATCGAGAATTCAAAATGCAAGTGGATCCAGAAAGTTCTGCCGCGCGAGCGGGCATGCAATCCGGCGATCGACTCCTAAGCATTCAAGACCAAACTCTCTCCCCTACCGATGTATTGAAATATCAAGAATTACTCTCTCAAGGGAAAACGATAGATATTGAATTCGAACGAGCCGGTGAACGCAAAACCGTTCGAGTAAGTCCAGAACCTGTTTTCGCCGCACGCAAACAAATTGGAGTACATCCTCCCCAACGCAAGGTAATGGGACTGCGCGGACAATGGCTAGAAAGCGGGCCACTACAAAAAGGCGACTTTTTACTCTCGGTCGATTCCAAACAAATTTGGAAACAAGACGATTTGAAATCGTTACTCGCGGCCGATCAAGAATACAAATTTTCAGTAAGACGAAATCAAGAAATAGTGGAAAACCGATTTGTTTTCTCGAATTCCTCTCAGATCGAAAGCTTTTTACAGGACATTGCACTGGGACAAGATCACGACTCTCTCGAATTAGTCCCTGTTCCCGGCTTTTCTGCAGAGCGAGCTGGAATGCAAGCAGGCGACCGAATTCTCATGATCGATCAGGCACCGGTTTCTGGATTCTCTGACATTGTCGCAGCATTACAGAATGCAAAGGGAACAGAGCTTTCGTTTGTGGTTCAACGAGGAAGCGGAGGCGATTCGCAAGTGATCAATCTCGTCGTGACTCCCAGCGCACCGCTCGCTCACGGCTTCACTCTCTCTCAAAGCTATTATCATTTCCGTACAAAAAATCTGGGTGAAGCGATTACGGTTGGCTTACGCAGTTCCTGGCAAATGGTGGAAGATCTTTATATGTCGGTGAAGAAAATGATCACCGGTGAAGTTTCTCCCAAACATGTGCTCGGCGGCATTCTCACCATCGGCGGAACAGCATTTCACGTATCGCAACTTGGCTTTACCAAATTACTCTTCTTTCTGGCGATCTTGAGTTTGAACTTGGCGATACTCAATATCTTGCCGATACCGATTTTGGATGGAGGACATTTGTTCTTTTTGATGATTGAGAAAATCAAAGGCTCTCCAGTCAGTGAAAAAGTGCTGGGCTATTCCCAAGTCTTTGGTCTCGTTCTCTTACTCGCCCTGATGATTTTCGCGACTTACAACGACATTCAAAATATCTTCCTCAAATAGATCGACGATTGTGAAACTGTTGCCTTGGTTAAGACTGCTACGACTTCCTAATCTACCCTCTGCAATCACCAATGTTCTCGCCGGTGCTTCGTTTGGAGTTTTTTTGGGCGGAGCTTGGGACTTTCCAAGATTGATCGCAGCCTGTGTCGGCAGCCTCTGTGTCTACGCAGCAGGATTAGTTTTCAACGACTTTGCGGATTTAGAAGAAGATCGTCTCTATCGTTTTGAACGACCACTACCAAGTGGACAAATCTCAGAGCAAGCCGCTTTGCGATTGGGTGTTTCTTTACTTTTGGTAGCTGCAATCGCTTCCTTTTGGATGAGCGATCGTGGTTATTGGATTCTCTCCAGCGTCGCAATTCTCGCGCTGAGTTATGATTTTTTGCTCAAACGCTGGGCGTTTAGCGGACCAGCGATTTTGGGATTGTGCCGTGCGGGAAATTGGAGTTTGGGTCTTTACTCCGCCACACTTCCCACGGATTTCTCAATCTTCACTCTAGAAAATCCGGCTCTCTGGATTTTTCTTCTCTATTTTTTCTATGTTGCTGGTTTGTCTTTTCTAGCTCGCCAAGAAGAAAAAGGATTTGGTACTTGGAAACCCGAAACGATTCAGCGCTGGGTTGGCACTTTGTTAGGCGGAATTTATTTACTCGACCTGGCGGTGGCAATTCCTGGGATGGGACTATGGGCGTTGAGCTTTTTAATCCCTTGGCTATTGGCTCGTTGGCTACGAAGAAAAATTTCGCCGACTTAGTTTTCTACATTCTTCGCCGCAGAAGTCGCGGCCATCTCGAGCGGCTCTAAAGAGTCGCGCAAGATTTCTTCAAGACTCGAAGAAAGCTCTGCAGAAGCAATTTGAT
>CAZMYG010000209.1:0-3910 GCA_964570465.1 uncultured Planctomycetales bacterium | reverse complement strand
CCCGGCTCCAAATGAACCAAGAAAGTCGAGTCCATCTACTTCACGGTTAATCCTAAAAGCCACTACATTTGCATTTCCCGTGTCTAAAGTCACATAGACAAAAGATCCTGACGGATCGACAGCTATTGCTGTTGGGCTTCCTGAAAGACCAACATTTCCTATAGGGAGATGGACGGGGATAGGGATGAAGGTCTTGATCAGTGAAATATCATTGGAATCATGGTTCGTTATGAATAGATATTGGCCATCGGGAGAAACCGCGATTCCATTTGGTTTTTGACCAACGGGAATTGTTCCCGATGGGATCAAAAAACCATCAGGGTCTGTTGTCTGACCAGTTGCGATTTTGAAGATAGAGATATTGTTCGAACCTTCATTTGCGGAATATAGGTAAGTGCCATCAACGCGAACCGCAATTGCTTTTGGATTCACACCTCCAGCGGCAAAGGGAGAATACTGTAGAGGCGTCAAACCAACAGCCGGGTAATTATTTATCTGGAATCCAGAGATGTTGTTAGACGCATAGTTGGCAGTGTAAACAAACTTACCAGTCTGATGCACGACGATTGCCTGGGGGTTGGTGTCGGTGACTGAACAAAACCCCTCTTGTGTCCATGTGTCTGACGAAGCGTCGATCGAGTAGCAGCCAAGACGATTAATGTTTGCTTCGTTTGTTCCTATCAAAAAGGCTCGATCCCCATTCAAATCAATTCCCATAGAAACCGGCGGAGCGCAGTTCGAAATCAAAGCTCCAGAGAAAGCTAAGCTCCCCGAGTTAGGGTCGATATTAAAAAGCGTTCCGTTTTGAGAAAGGTTGTTTAGGACAAAAAGACGGCTACCCACCGGATCAGGAGCAAGCGCTCTGGGGTATGAGCCTGTTGAAAAATCACCTTGTGAAGAAAGCATCCCACTCGCAGGATCTATCTGATAAGCAGAAACGTTGTTGGACAGAGAATTTGCGACGTAGCAGGATTTCGGTGTATATGCAAAAGGGGTATTCCCGGACGTGATGACGATTTTTTTGGAATAACGGCCCACTTTTACTTTTAGGCCCGGAGACACCTCGCCTGTTGTAGCATCGAGCTGGCAAGTTTGAAGTTCCCATGGTGACAAATAAAATCCGAACTGTCCGGAAGGGTCCACCGCAGCAAGCTGTCCTGGAAATACGATGGCAGCCGGGTTGTAGCTAAAAGGTGTGAGAGTCCCCGAAGTTGGATCAATGTGAAATCCCCTTTGTAGGTCGCCCGAACAAAACAATTTTCTTCCTGTTGGATGGAGAAGACCCACCAGGGCCCCGCCTGAATTTTGCCCCGCCGGATAATCCCCCACAAAGGAGTAGCTTGCCCCTCCTTGAAGAATCTTGAATACCGAAACGGAATAATTTCTAAGAACAAATAAGAAGCGCCCAGTTGGATCAATTAAGCAGCTATTGACTCCACCGCTACCGTTAATAAACACTTCCGCATCTGAAAAAAGGCCAGTAGTAGGATCGATCGAAAGTTGCCGCAAACCGCTCGGACTCAAAGATTCATATGCGATATTCCCGTTCGGATGAAAACCAATAGGCGTGTGGTTTGAGATCCCTTGAAATGCCAGCGCCCCGCTCATTTGGTTGACAGCAAACACGGCACACTTGTAATACCCAAAGAGATCCTGCCCAGTGACATACAAGAAAAGCCCCGCGGGGTGGACTGCGATAGAGGTGGGGAAAAAGTTAGCTACGGCAAAAGGGGAGCCCGGAATTTCGACGAGCTTCCCAGATAACTGGTCGATCTTGAATGAGCCGATTCCAAGAGGCACGTTAGGAGAAATACCGAACTTGATCAGGAAGAGATACCGACTGTCTGGCGATATGGTGAAGTCACGAGGCTGAGTACCATCCCTAAAATATCCGTTGTATTTCGCTTGGCCTGTAACGGAATCAATCCCGAAGCAATAGATCCTCTCATCCCCGCCATTGCCTTCATTGTAGACATACGCAAACCGTGGTTTGGGTTCAAGGACAGTAAAGGGATCCGGAGAGATTGAAATGCCATCTGCCGTTCTCACCGTAATGTGACCCGTTTCAGCTTGCGCAGGAACCTCCGTAAGGATTTCTGTGTTCGTTGAGCTGATGACCATAGCAGATACAGTACCGAAAAAGACTTGGTTGCTACTCTGTGTCGAACTGAAGTTTTGACCTTTAATTAGAACTACCGAATGGGCTATTCCGGCTGTCGGTACAACGGTGCTTATTGTTGGCCTGGTAATTAAGAAAGGGTGAGCACTTTGAACCGAGCCTGAAGCGGCACCAACTACGGCAAAGTCAGTAGAGGCTCCAGGGGGTATTCGAAAGCCAACTTCAGACTTTGTTGTGTCTGAGATTTGCGCTGAAAAACCGTTAGCGGAAACCAAATTGTTGTGGCGTACAGTCGCAAATCCTTTGCCCCCAAACATGACTTGGATTTCATTGTCTCTGGCTGCCGGGGTAAAGGAGATAATTCTAGGAGTATTGTGGTTAGGCTCGACAAAGGTACCTTCTGAACTACCCGAATTTCCGCCAGTGCCGCTTCTTCCAAGCAAAGAACAAAACATAACGAAAAGCGAGAAAGTCCTTGGAATTGCAAAAATCCTTATCATGTTGTTATTCCATCTATTCATATACAGCATCACATAAGTATACCCAAGCTTGTGGAAACGCCTAGGGTGCACAGATGACAGGTGTCCGTGGACAGTTCGTCCCATGTCGCACAAACAAGAATGGCAATGGGTCGGCCTCCACGAGAATTATCAAAAGCGTTTGGCAAGGTGCTGCGGAAGCACCGTGAAAAGAAGAACCTCAGCCAGGAGGCCCTAGCATTTCAAGCCGAAGTAGATCGAACTTATCTTGGTATGGTTGAACGTGGCACGAGAGGTTTATCCCTGGACATGGCAGACAAGTTTGCGACAGGTCTAAGAATCCCAATTGCTAAACTAATTTCTGAAGCTAAACGAGCCTTACGTTCCTAGCGTCTCTCTTTTCATTGCCTGTTCCAAAAAAGAAAGTGCGTTGTCGTATTTTCTGCGATGCTTTTCTTCACAAAGTTCGGATCTCATTTGATTCAGAATAGCTAAGCAGCGATTGCGATTGCCCGAATTAAGAATATCCCAATATCCAAGGATGCAGGCCGGGAGTTCAGGAAGGAGCTCTTTCTTTTCCTGCGATTTGCGAGGTACTCGCCAATTGAAATAATTAAGAGTCGAGTCGATGGCTAATCCTAATTCTCGTAACTTTGCAACCGTTGAGGGGCATAACAGAAAACCTATCCAGTCTTGCGCCTCCCCAAAATCGTATGCTTCAATCAAGGCCTCTCCAAAAAACACTTCATCGTCCTTAGATGCATAAAAGTCTCCAAAGGCAATAGCGCCACGAAGAGGAATGTGTTGCTGAAGTAAGCGATAAGTAAACCATCGTGCAACCGACTCAATCGATAGGAAGCCTTGGGGAGTACAGTCATCGCTATAGAAGATAAAAGTGTCAGAGAAAACGACACGTTGGACATTATTAACGCGCTCACACTCCTTGCGAGCTTCTTCGATAGCAAATGCGTACGCCTTGAATACATCATCATAGCGTTGTGACGCAATCAAAGAGCGAGTTCCTAAAAGATCAAAATAACTCAACCAGCGCTGCCTTTCATAGTCTGGATTTTTGAGAACATAGTTATCCATCTTCTATAACCTTTTGTTGTTGACTCCGGAGATCGAGAAAGTTTTCCCTACACCAAACCTGGAGGGTGGGTAATTCCAATGCACCCTTGGTAGCACCGCAATCGAGAATTTTCGAAGAAAAATCAACGGATTGATCGTTTTGGCTAAATCGTAGAGAGGGGTAGGGTATTTCTCCACAGAGTAAAAAGGGGGGGTATCCCAAGGTGTCATTTTTACCTAG
>CAZMYG010000208.1:0-3932 GCA_964570465.1 uncultured Planctomycetales bacterium | reverse complement strand
TTCAAAAAATGGTTGAATTGGTGGAAAAGGAAATGGAGCGCTTTCCAGGTGAGGAAATTGGTTTGCTGATTCCTCATCAAGTGAATTTGCGCATCATCGAATCTGCCATGGAGAAGTTGAATCTGCCTCCTGAAAAAGTTTGGATCAATATTCAAAAATACGGCAACACTTCAGCCGCGGCGATCCCGATTGCTCTTGATGAAGCCGTTCGCGCAGGAAAAATGCCCAAGGACAAATTGTCGGTCTTTGTGGCCTTCGGTGCAGGTCTAACCTGGGGTTCCGTCATTTTGCGTTGGTAATGCACCCCATGGATTCTCCCGTCGGCATTCTTTTCCCAGGACAGGGCGCTCAATATGTAGGCCAAGCAAAGGATTGGTACGAAGCCTATCCGGAAGCGCGAAAAACCTTTGAAGAGGCCGATCGAGTTCTCGGTTTTTCTTTGTCGCAAATTTGTTTTGAAGGCCCCGAGAATAAGCTCCAATCCACCGATATTGCTCAACCAGCGATCTTCGTGAGTTCTGCCGCAGTCTTCCGCGTTCTCTTTACGAAAGGACTTTTACGTAAGGAGCAAATGTCTTTGACGGCTGGACTTTCCTTGGGGGAATACACCGCATTATTTGCTGCAGGCTCTTTACGTTTTGCAGATGCTTTGCGTTTGGTTCGCCGTCGCGGGGAATTGATGCAAGACGCTTCCAGCGCAAAACCGAGTTCGATGACTTCGGTATTAGGACTTGCCGTAGAGAAATGCGAAGAAGCGTGCCGTGAAGCTTCAGATGCTGGCATTGTTTCGGTTGCCAATCTCAATAGCCCGGGACAGGTTGTGATCAGCGGAGAAATCAAAGCTCTCGAAAAAGCGGAATCGATTTGTCAAAAACTCGGCGCGCGGCGCACGATTCGTTTGCAAGTCGCGGGCGCTTTTCATTCCGAAGTGATGCGTCCCGCTGCGGAAGGTTTGGCTGCAGAATTAGAAAAAACCGAACTGCGCGAACCCGGCATTCGTTTCCTTTCCAATGTCACCGGCATGGAAATGAAGGACACAAAAGAAATCAAAACGGCTCTTGCGAAACAGCTCTGTTCCCCCGTGCTTTGGGAAAAGAGCATGCGCACGGCGATGGGTTTAGGAATTCGCCAATATGTCGAGGTTTGTCCGGGAAATGTGTTGAAGGGATTGTTCAAGAAAATCGACGCCAGCGCGGAAGTTCGCTCCTTTGATAAGACTAGTGACTTCGCGGTGGACCAATCGCTATAGTGTTGGCCAAAAATGGATTTAAAGGGAAAAACAGCCATTGTTACAGGAGCCTCTAGGGGAATTGGCAAAGCCATTGCTCTTGAGCTGGCAGCACGCGGAGCGAATCTCGCAGCCATTGCGACTTCAGTGGATTCAGCGAAAGCAGTTGCAGAAGAAGCGGCAAAGTTGGGCGTGAAAAGCCGGGCGTTTGGAGTCGATGTTGCAGACGCCAATGCGGTAAAAAACTGCATTGATGAAGTGCTCAAGGAATTCGGTACTCTCGATATTTTGGTCAACA
This sequence comes from uncultured Planctomycetales bacterium, assembly GCA_964570465.1. GTDB lineage: Bacteria > Planctomycetota > UBA1135 > UBA1135 > CAZMYG01 > CAZMYG01. Next base: position 2,406 of record CAZMYG010000208.1, on the reverse strand, counting down.
ACGCTGGTATCACTCGAGATAATTTGCTCGTTCGCATGAGCGATGAAGAGTGGGATCAAGTGATGGCGGTGAATCTCAAAGGGGTATTCAATTTTCTCCGAGCTGCCGCGAGACCGATGATGAAGGCCAAGTCTGGGCGCATCATCAATATTTCTTCGGTCTCTGGAATTACAGGAAATCCAGGGCAGGCAAATTATTCCGCTGCGAAGGCAGGAATTCTCGGATTGACTAAAGCCGCCGCCTTGGAATTGGCCGGCCGAGGCGTTACAGTCAATGCCGTTGCTCCGGGGTTTATCCGGACTGACATGACCAAAGGCCTGGAAGGGCAAATGGATGCCATCCTCTCGAAGATTCCACTTGGGCGGATGGGGGAAGCGAAGGAAATCGCTGCAGCGGTTGGCTATTTAGCTTCGCAGGATGCTGCCTATACGACGGGTCAGGTGCTCGTTGTGGATGGCGGCCTATCGATGTAACTTATTTTTTGGAGGAAAACGATGACAAATCCCAGCATTGAAGAACGCGTAACCAAGATTGTTTGCGATCAAATGGGGACAACTCCGGAGAAGGTCAATCGCAACACGTCCTTCGTGCAGGACCTTGGCGCGGACTCTCTCGATACCGTTGAACTCGTGATGGAGTTCGAGGATGAATTCGAGATTTCGATTCCCGACGAGGATGCCGAGAAAATTCAAAAAGTTGGCGACGCAATCGACTACATTCAATCCAAGATTTAAACCATGAGTTCACGCCGAGTCGTCATTACAGGGCTCGGGGCGGTTTGCTCTTTGGGAGCGGAAGTCGAGACGATATTTAAGCGACTTCTGGCGGGTGAGAGTGGAATCGGGCCGATACGCCGTTTTGATACCACGCAATTTGATGTGCATTTTGCGGGGGAGATACAGGGTTTGGATCCAGAAAGCTACTTTCCAAAGCCCGAACTGCGTCGTCTCGATCCTTTTTCTCAATACGCAATGTATGCGGGGGACAAGGCCTTCAAAGATTCCGGCCTTGATCTCGAAAAAGAAAATCGCGAGAAGATTGGAGTCATTCTAGGAACGGGGATTGGAGGAATCAGCGGAATCGAAGATCAAGACGCGATTCTGCGTGAGCGGGGTCCTTCGCGAATTTCTCCTTTTTTTATTCCTAAGATCATGGCTAATGCCTCAGCTGGGCAAATGGCAATCCGCTTAGGTTTACAAGGAACTTGCTTTGTCACTTCTTCTGCATGCGCCTCTTCGGGACATGCCCTTGGCCTTGCCTTACGCAGCATTCAAAGCGGAGAGTCGGATCTTGTTTTTACCGGAGGCTCTGAAGCCGCGATCACACCGCTCGGTTTAGGAGGTTTCTGCGCTCTCAAAGCCGTCTCGACTCGCAACGATAATCCCCAAGCAGCTAGCCGACCTTTTGATAAGGATCGAGATGGTTTTGTAATGGGTGATGGTGCTGCGATTCTGGTCTTCGAAGAATATGAACGAGCCAAAAAACGCGGAGCAAAAATTTACGCAGAAGTTTTAGGTTTCGGTTCTACAGATGATGCCTATCACATTACAGCGCCGGATGAAAAAGGCTCTGGACCTGCGCGCGCGATTCAACAAGCCTTGAAAGAAGCGAAGATCGCTCCGGATCAAGTGCAATATGTCAACGCGCACGGAACTTCAACTTTGTACAACGACAAGATTGAGACTTTGGCCATTAAGGTTGCTTTAGGAGAAGCTGCTAAAAAAGTTGCGATCAGTTCAACCAAATCGATGGTGGGGCATCTTTTAGGAGCTTCGAGCGCGCTTGAGGCGATGGTGACAGCTCTTTCAATCTCGCGGGATATTGCGCATCCCACTCGGAATTACACAACGCCTGATCCGGAATGTGATCTGGACTATATTCCAAATCAGGCTAGAGAATTCAAAATCACCAATGCTATTTCAAATTCCTTAGGCTTTGGCGGGCATAATGTCTGTATCGCTTTCGGTAAACCTCGATAAAAGGAGACGGCCATGCAGGAAAAATTTCGAAAGTTACTTCATGAGTACAAGGTCAATGCCTTTCGTGTTTCTCACGAAACTAGAAGCGCGGAAGAATTGGCTAAGGAAATTCTGACTTTCACCGATGAAACTTTGAGCAATGCCTACCATTATCATTTTCATAAACTCCCAGATGCTCAGCGTGCGGAAATCATCAATACGGTGAACAATTATGTTTTGCAGGCACTTCTCCCACCGGTTGTCGAAAAAATTCTCAAACGACAAGTTGTTCTCGAGAAGAAGCAGGAAATGACGATCAAGCTTCTGGAACAAGTTTTGGAGATTCTTTCTGAAGGCGGTTCTCTTTCGAAGGAGATGGCAACGCATCGTTCGTGAAGGAAGCTTCTTTTTCTCCACCAGAAATCGTCAAGCTCTCCTTTTCGTCTAG
>CAZMYG010000207.1:0-3964 GCA_964570465.1 uncultured Planctomycetales bacterium | reverse complement strand
GTCGCTTTTTCGCTTTTGTTATTTCGGACTTTGATGAAGTGAACTTGAAGTGGCGGAAGGGATTGTTGACAGCATTCCTATTTTATTATCGAATCCCGCCCCGGTTGCCTAGAAAGGCAAACAACAAGGGAGGTTTCCATGGTTCTGCAAAAGATGTTCTTCTTGGCGGCTTTCTTCGGCCTTCTTTCTTCGATAACAGCTCAAGATCAAGTGTCTCATGTCTGGACTCGTACCTTAGGCGGCTCGTCACATGTCTACATCCTGGGAGTTGCTTATGATCCCTCGGGTAATGTGATTGTTTCTGGCTGGTTTGGGGGAACTGTAGATTTCGATCCAGGTTTGGGGATTGATAATCGCGTTTCCCAAGGATCAGCAGATATTTTCGTCAGTAAATTTTCCGCGCAAGGCGTTCACCTTTGGACAAATACCGTCGGAGGTACGGCCTCAGATCAGCCAGTTGCTTTGGCTGTAGATCATGAGGGCAATATTTGCATCGCAGGATGGTTTGACGACACAGTGGATTTCGATCCGAGCGAGGATGGAGTTGATATTCATACTTCCGTTGGAGGCACGGATATTTTCACCAGCAAGTATGCTCCTGATGGGGGCTATCTTTGGACAATTGCCGTTGGCAACGATTCGCAGGATTTTTTCGGTGAGAATCTTGCGACTGGGCTTGCGTTCGATTCTCTAGGCAATGTGTTTGTCGTGGGGAGTTTCATCGACTTTGTAGATTTTGATCCAAGCGAGGATGGCGTTGACGTTCATTTCGCGAATACTTTGACGAAAGGCGCGAGGAACACATTCATTACAAAGTACTCTTCAGCAGGAGAATATCTGTGGGCGCTCAGTTTTCAATTTGCTCTTTCGTCCAGTTGTCGCGCCTCTCAGGTCGCGGTGGATTCCCAGGACGATGTTGTTGTGGCAGGGTCCTTTCGGAACATGATTGACTTCAATCCAAACGATCCCGGTGAAGATTGGCACAGCTCCGCAGACCCAGTCGTGGAAGATGCCTATGTTTGTAAAATCAGATCGGATGGATCTTTTCTTTGGGCTAGGAGTATTCGTGGAAGCTCCAAGGCAACAGATGTTGCCGTTGATTCGCTTACCAATGTTTTTTTGGTTGGTTATTACTATGGAACGGTCGACTTCGATCCCTCCGAAGAGGGGGAAGATTTAGATAGCTCCAATGGCAGTCAGGATTGCTTCATTTCGAAATTCAGCCCAGAGGGAAACTACGAGTGGAGTCATCGATTTGGCGGTAGCGGTGCCGATCTGCCGAACTCTGTAATCTTAGATTCTGAAGGCTCTGTGATTGCTGCTGGAGATTTCAGAGCTTCTGTAGATTTCAATCCCGATCACGGCGGCGATCTGCAGGCGGTTCCTAACCAAGGCGTTTTTCTTACAAAACTCAATTCATTTGGAATGTATGAAGGGACACATACGACTGGGGCAGGTGCAAGCTCCGTGCATCTAAATTCAATCGACAAAAATGACGCGGATCAAATTGTCTATGGCGGGTCGTTTCAAGGCTCTATGGACTTTGATCTCAGTGACGATTGTGCACAGACTCTCGGCTCTATATCCCCTGTACGCGTGAGTGGCTTTTTGAGCACATTTTTTGAAGGAGCAAATTCGATTCAGTCCAGTGCGCCCGCTAACAATTCCATCGATGCGCGCCAACCTTCCGATTTGAGCGGAATCCAACAATTTGGAACGCAGCAAATTGTTCTCGACTTCGCCGGGTCTGTGTCTTGTGTAGGGGTTGACGAATTTTCAATACAAGAGGAAAGCGGAGATGGGGTCGTTCCCTCAGTTTCTGGCTTGCTAGTCAATGGAGAATTTGGAGTCATTTTGACTTTGAATACACCGATCGAGCCTGGTGCATGGACCACCATCACACACAATCCCAGCGGAAGCTCTGTGCGTTTGGGATATCTGCCTGGCGATGTCAACGGAGACAAAACTTCTTCGCCTGTCGACATTTTGAGTTTGATCAATTCACTCAACGGTGTGATTCCACGGCCGTTGCATGCGACTGACATGGATCGATCTGGCGTTGCCAACCCTGCGGATATTTTGAGACTGATCGATTTGCTCAACGGTGCTGGCGCTTTCGATCCGTGGAATGGACAGGTTCTGCCATAAACCAAAAAGGTGATACATGAAGAACTCATTGCTTCGAGTTGTGTTTGCGGTTTTGTTTTTTTCGATGTTTGAGCTTTGTGCCAATGCGCAAAGCCCCTGGTCCTATGGCTGGACACGTACCATCGCTAACCAATATCAGGAAAGTCCCTCTGCCGTTGCCGTAGGAGCGCAGGGAGAGATTTATCTGGCTGGCTGGTTTGCGGGAACATTTGATTTCGATCCTACTGAGGGCGTTGATCTACACACTACAACTGGGGGAGGCTCAGGAGACATATTTATAAGTAAGTACACTCGCGATGGGAATTGGGTCTGGACGCGAAGCTTTGGCGGGCCTCCCGGGCCTCCAGACAGTTTTAGCGAAGCGGTCCTTTCGATGAAGGTTGATGCGGCAGGGAATTTATTTCTGGGAGGGGATTTTACAAGAACCGTCGATTTCGACCCCACCACAGAAGGCGAGGACATTAGAACGGCAGCTTCTAATGTGTACGCCTCTATATTTGTGAGCAAATACTCGACCGATGGGGACTATCTGTGGACCAATGTGATCGGAACGATTGGCGGTATGGGGGCGATAGATCTGGACTCACAGGGGAACGTGATTCTCACAGGTACGTATAGGCTTACAGCAGACTTTGATCCAACGGATGGAGTCGATATTCATGAATTTAGCGGTGCGAATCCTCCGCAATCTCTCAAAAGGGATTTCTTTGTCAGTAAGTATGGAAACGACGGTTCTTATCGTTGGACCCGGACAGTGGGAGACGTGGAGCAAGAATACTCGAGCGCAGTCGCCATCGATTCACAGGATCAAATCGTCATTGGAGGAGCTTTTACGGCAGGCATCGATTTCGATCCTAGCGAGGGGGTCGACTTTCAATCTCCCGACGATTCTCCATTCACCTATCATATGTTTTTCAGTAAATACTCCGCGGAGGGGGACTACTTGTGGACGATTGCGGCAGAGGCAGCAGGTCAAGGTGGATTGAGTCAAATTGCCGTCGATGTTTCGGACAACATACTGATTGGTGGCAAATTCGACGATGAAACCGTCGACTTCGACCCAGGTGAGGGGAGTGAAATTCATAGCTCGCTTCCTTATGGAGGCATTTACATCAGCAAATTCGACTCCCAGGGGAATCATATCTGGACAAATACTTTAGGTTCTGCGTCGCTGAATGCTTATGAGGCTGTAAATGCCCTTGCGGTCGATTCAGCAGGTGATGTTTTTTTTGCGGGCGATTTTGGGAGTGCAGGCAATGGGATGCCGTTCGATTTTGATCCAAGCGAGCTTGGTACAGACATTCGAACAAATGCGGGTGGTGAGGACATTTTCTTAACAAAATATAGTGCAAACGGGGAATATTTAGGAACTTGGACTCTGGGTTGGGGGATTCCAGTCCCGCCCCATGGGAATCTCCCGAGCGAGTCGGCTAGAGACTTAGTCATAGATTTTCGAGGGAACGTGATTCTTTGCGGCGAGTTCCGTGGAAGCTTGGACTTCAATCCAGATGAAAGCTGTGTCGATACGCACGATTCTTTTAATCAATACACCGATGTTTTTCTCACAAAATTCCTAACAGGAGAAAATTCGATCGTTGATAGCGATCCTGCGAACAATTTCATCGATGCCCGCCAGCCGAGCGACCTCAAAGGATCCCAGACATTCGGAATTCAAGAGATCGAGCTCACTTTCGAAGGCTTCGCAAACTGTACGAGTACCAGCGATTTTTCTCTGCAAGAAGAAAGTGGCGACGGCGTTGTGCCAGAAATTATTGATTTACAAACGAGCGGCGAATTTGAAGTCACTTTGACTTTG
>CAZMYG010000206.1:0-3993 GCA_964570465.1 uncultured Planctomycetales bacterium | reverse complement strand
CCGCCTTCGAGGGTGGTGTAAATTTCTTCGATAACGCGGAAACCTACGCGAGCGGTGAAGCGGAAACATTGATGGGCAAGGCCCTCAAAGACTTCCGTCGCGAGGATTTGGTTGTTTCGACCAAGATTTTCTGGGGAGGAAAAGGTCCAAACGATACTGGTCTCTCCTGGAAGCATCTAATGGAAGGGACCAATAACTCTCTGCGCCGTTTGCAATTGGACTATGTCGATTTGTTGTTTTGCCATCGCCCCGATCCCAACACTCCGATCGAAGAAACCGTTCGCGCCATGGATGTGATTGTGCGTTCAGGAAAAGCTTTTTATTGGGGCACTTCGGAGTGGAAAGCAGAACAAATCGAGGAAGCACATCGAGTCGCGCGCGAAATTCATTGCATCCCGCCAGCGATGGAGCAGCCTCAATACAATTTCTTCGAGAGAAATAAGGTAGAGAAAGATTTTCTTCCTCTTTATTCCAAGTACGGAATGGGGCTCACAATCTGGAGCCCTCTCGCGCTGGGAATCTTGACTGGCAAATACAATCAGGGAATTCCAAAAGGTAGTCGGCTAGAAAAAGAAGATTGGCTCGCTCGCGATCTCACGCCGAAACGAATCGAGACCGTTCGCGCGCTGGAACCCATCGCAAAACAATTGGAATGCTCCTTAGCACAGCTCGCGATTGCTTGGTGTCTGAAAAATCCACACGTCAGCAGTGTGATTACAGGCGCTAGTCGCTTAGAACAACTCGAAGAAAATCTCGGCGCTTGCGAAGTCGCACAAAAACTCACGCCACAAATTCTCAAACAGATGAACTCACTGACATGAGCAATACACATTCCGGTAACGGTGAATACGAACAATCTCTAGAACGACAGGATTGGGTCGAGTCACTCGATGCGACACTCGAAAATCTTGGCGCGCCTTCGACGGCGTCTTTGCTTGAGTCAGTTTATGAGCACGCGAAGAGACGTGGAGTAAAACTCCCTTCGAAACTGCAGACGGACTACGTCAATACGATTTCAGTGGAAGAACAACCTGCCTATCCCGGCGATCGAGATCTCGAACATCGCCTGCGTTCTTTGATTCGTTGGAATGCCATGGCCATGGTCGTTCGCGCGAATCGCGAGGAGTCGGGTATCGGTGGACATATTTCTACCTTTGCCTCTTCCGCAACTCTTTTGGATGTGGGTTGGAATCATTTTTTCCGTGGGAGAAATCACCCTTGTGGTGGCGATCATATTTATTTCCAAGGTCATGCTTCGCCGGGGAATTATGCCCGAGCTTTTTTAGAAGGCAGAATCAGCGAAGAGCATTTGCGCAATTTCCGCCGTGAGATCCGCAGCAAAAAAAGTCTTTCTTCTTATCCGCATCCCTGGCTCATGCCGGATTTCTGGGAGTTTCCTACGGTCTCCATGGGTTTGGGTCCTCTACAGGCAATCTATCGCGCTCGATTCTTACGCTATCTCGAACATCGCGGGTTGAAGCCGGCAACAGGCGAGAAGGTTTGGGCTTTTCTAGGTGATGGAGAAACCGACGAGCCTGAATCTTTGGGATCTCTGACTCTCGCCTCGCGCGAAAAACTCGACAATTTGATTTTTGTCGTCAATTGCAATTTACAGAGACTCGATGGCCCGGTGCGCGGGAATGGAAAAATCATCCAGGAACTCGAAGCCGCGTTCCGAGGCGCAGGTTGGAATGTGATCAAAGTTCTCTGGGGCAGCGAGTGGGATGAATTGATTGCTCGCGATCAAGAAGGGCGACTGATCAAACGTTTCAACGAAGCCGTGGATGGCGAGTATCAACGTTTCCGCGCGGAAAACGGCGCTTACATTCGCGAGCATTTCTTCGGCAAGGATCCGGCTTTGCTCGAAATGGTTTCTGATTACAGCGATGAAAAAATCTGGGGCATGCATCGAGGTGGACACGATCCGTTGAAAGTGTATGCGGCTTATAAAGCGGCATTCGAACATACCGGCCAACCGACGGTGATTCTAGCTAAGACGATTAAGGGTTATGGATTTGGTGAAGCTGGCGAAGGGCGAAACATTACCCATCAGCAGAAGAAGCTCAACGAAGAGGAACTCAAAGCCTTCCGCGATCGCTTTGATATTCCTGTTTCGGATGAGCAACTAAACGAGCTTCCGTTTTTCCGTCCACCGAAGAACAGCCCGGAAATGCGCTATCTGCAAAGCAGATTGGAAGAATTGGGCGGGCCAGTTCCAGAGCGCAAACCTCTCACCAGCAAATTGAAAACTCCTGGTGAAGAGCTCTATCGCGAATTCCACGAAGGCAGCAGCAAAGAGATTGCGACCACCATGGCCACGGTACGGGTCATGTCAAAACTTTTGAAAGATCCACAATTGGGCAAGTTGATTGTCCCGATTGTTCCCGACGAGGCGCGCACCTTTGGAATGGAATCTCTATTCCGCCAACATGGAATCTATTCGAGTGTGGGTCAGCTCTATGAACCCGTCGATGTTGCAACTTTGATGTATTACAAGGAGGCGAAGGACGGACAAATTCTCGAAGAAGGAATTACTGAAGCGGGTGCGATGTGTTCGTTTATAGCCGCAGGCACTTCCTACGCCTACCACCGCACGCCCACGATTCCTTTTTTCTTCTACTACTCGATGTTCGGTTTTCAGCGCATCGCCGATTTGATTTGGGCTGCTTGCGATTCGCGCGCGCGGGGATTTTTATTGGGAGCGACGGCCGGACGGACCACTCTCTCGGGCGAAGGATTACAGCATCAAGACGGACATAGTCATCTCTTCGCCGAAGCGTTTCCGACGGTGAAGGCTTACGACCCAGCTTTCGCCTATGAAATTGCTGTAATCGTGGAAGACGGACTCAAACGAATTTGCGAGAAAAACGAGGACTGGATTTACTATCTCACGATTGGAAATGAAAACTATGTGCAGCCGCCCATGCCGAGCGGAGTGCGCGAAGGAATTCTGCGCGGGATTTATCGATTCCGTTCTTCGCAACTCAAAAAAGCGAAATCCAGCGTTCAATTATTTGGCAGCGGCTCCATTCTGAATGAAGTGTTGAAGGCCCAAGAAATTCTCTCGGAGAAATTTTCTATCGGCGCCGATGTTTGGTCCGTCACGAGCTATAAAGAATTACATCAAGACGCGCTCGATGCCGAACGTTGGAATCTCTTTAATCCTGAAGAAAAACCAAAGCAGTCTTTCCTCGCTGAACAACTCGCAAATAGTTCTGGGCCATTCATCGCCGCTAGCGATTATGTAAAAGCGTTACCAGATTGTTTGGCGAAGTGGATCCCTGGCAAATTGACTTCCTTAGGAACAGACGGCTTTGGCCGCAGTGACGGACGCCGCGAATTACGCGATTTCTTCGAAGTCGATGCCAAACATATCGCCTGGGCTGCACTCGTCGCCCTCGCTCGCGAAGGCAAACTCGAAAGCAAAATCCTAAAATCCGCCAAGAAAGAACTGCAAATTCGCTCCGACAAAGCAAACCCGATGCGTAGCTAGGGAAAAGTCCCAAACCGATGAAGATGAAACGCTATGCGAGCTTCGATGAATACCTCGCAGATCAAAAACCAAAGAATCAATTCATCATTCGCGCGTTGCGCAAGTTTGTGAAACAAGCGAGTCCCAAACTAGAAGAGTCCGTGAAATGGGGCAATGGATGTTGGATCAAAGGAAAAACTCCTATCTCCTATATCTACTCAGCGCCGGACTATGTGCAGTTTGGTTTTTTCAACGGAGCTAAACTGAAAGATCCGAAGCAACTACTGCACGGCAGTGGCCAATTTGTAAGGCATATCAAAGTTTTCAAGCGATCCGATATCGATGAAAAAGCTTTTACCCTGCTCTTGAGTCAGGCAGCACGCCGCAGCATAGACTAGCGCTGCGATTGATTTTTCAGCATCCGCCGATATCATCTCTCCCCTTCTTTTCATTCTAACTCGGGGGTGTAGCTCAATTGGTTAGAGTACCGGACTGTCGATCCGGTGGTTGCGGGTTCGAGT
>CAZMYG010000205.1:0-4184 GCA_964570465.1 uncultured Planctomycetales bacterium | reverse complement strand
GGTTTCCTCAGAGAGGAACTTCAATCGCGAACAATTTGCTCTCTTTCATCCCGCAGGAAGTCTCGGACGTGAATTGATGCGCATCGAAGAAGTAATGCGTAAAGGCGAGCGACTTCCGATTGCTAAAGAAAAACTATCTGTAGCAGAAGCGATTCGTTTGATGACGGCTACTCCAGGACGTCCGGGAGCAGCCATCGTCGTAGACAAAGAAGGAAAACTACTAGGATTTTTCTCGGACGGCGATCTTCGCCGATTGCTCGATCAAAAAGACATCGCCAATTTAGTCCGCCAGCCCATTGAATCCGTGATGACGAAAAACCCAAAAACAATTGGCCCTGAAAAACTGCTAAGCGAAGCGCTTCAAATGTTTAAGTCCTACAAATTCGATCAACTCGTCGTGGTCGACGCAGAACAAAAAGTCGTGGGCCTACTCGACGTTCAAGACCTTTTGGAAATCAAAGTTTGATGGCGAAAAAAGCGAGAAACGATTCTCCTGCAGAAATCACCCGACGGGCAAAAAAAATTCGCCTCCTCTTGTTGGATGTCGATGGTGTTTTAACTGATGGTACTTTGCTCTATGACGGAGAAGGAAGAGAGTGCAAGAGCTTTCATGTCTGGGACGGACTCGCGATTCGCCTGTTAAAAGAGTACGCAGGAATTCCCACCGCCATCATTTCCGGACGAGGCTCTAAGGCGGTCGAAGCGCGTGCACTCGATCTAGGCATCGAAGATTTGCATTTAAAAATCAAAAACAAAGCGCAAGCACTCAATCAACTCCTAGCAAAACATTCTCTTCGTGATGAAGAAATCTGCGGAGTAGGCGATGACATTGTCGATCTGCCATATCTGTTGCGCGTGGGCTTACCCGTTGCAACGGCAAATGCGCATGAAGAGGCAAAAGCGCAGGCACTTTACGTCACGAAAACTCCTGGTGGCGCTGGCGCAGTACGTGAAGTCGTGGAATTGCTCTTGCGCGCTCGCGGCGAGTGGGAAAAAGTACTCACTCACTATCGAGGGCTCTCGTGAAACGTTTTCTCCTCTTCGTCTTGCTGCTCATCGCCGGAGTAGGAGTTCTTTTTCTTCTTGCGGGCGAAAATCCATTTTCTGTGGGGACTAGTGACAACGAGGTGCTCCCTCCTCAACCGCCCCCCCTAGAACATGGAGCCAAGGTCTCGATGGAAGGGCTTTCTCTCACAAGTTATCGCGTCGCTGTGGACGCTGAAGGTGTCGCTACACGCGCGCCGGTTTATCAATTTCAGAGTCGCTCTTTCGCGGAAACCGTTGGCGGTGTTTATCGCCTAGAAAAAGTCACCCTGACTATTTTCCAGGAAAACAACCCTGGGGAAGCGAGCATGATTCTTCATGCGCAGCGTGGGACGGTTCCACTTTCTGGACCTCTGGAAAATCTTCAGCTTGTCGAAGATCAACCCGTCGATCTGGAAGAAGTGATCGCCGAAATCTTCGATTCAAAAAAGGATTTCCCTCCGCTACGAGTAGAGACCGCAAACGCTCAGGGAGTTTTGGCTGAAAAAAGATTTTGGACCAAGGCGCCAGCGAAATTGCAGCAAGCGGATTCTTCGGATTTCGTCGCAACCGGCGTTGGTCTCGAAGGAGATGCGCGCACAGGAAAAATCACCCTCTTACATGATGTCTCTGTTCAATATTTTCAAAGAGATGAAATCACCAAGGCGCCAAAACTTCGCGGACAGATTCGTTGCGATGGGCCTCTAAAAATCGAACCTCTGCCTGAAGGAGAAGTGGTCTCAAGACGAGGCCGCCGACTTGCTTTAGCAGAGGGAAATTCCGTACTCGAAATTGAAAACCTACAAACTCATTCAAAACAAATCGTTCGCGCGCAAACTTTGCGCGCTCGCATTCACTCGCCGCGGGAGGAAAGCGCGGAACAATCAGAGACAAGCTCTCCACTTTCTTTTGAAAGGCTCGATGCGATAGGCTCGGTTTGGATTGATTCTGATCAGCTGGCAATTTTAGGGGATCACGCGATTAGCGAGCAAAAAGATGGTATCTCTGTAACTCGCATCCAAGGTTCGCCACGAGCCCTGTTTTCTGCTGGCTATGCAAAATCGCTCGGGGCACAAGAAAGTGCCAATCCCATTTATGTTCGCTGCGATGAAGCGATTGTGCTTGAAGAAGAGAATCAGAACGCTGGCAGTCTACGACTTCGCTTTGAAAAGAATGTTTGCTTGTTTGGAGGAAGCAACAAAGTCTGGGGACCGAATCGCTTCGGCTCTCATCTTGAACTTGTTTTAGAAAAATCCCCCACCGCAACGAGTGCGTCCGCTCCGAAATTGCAAAGCGGGCATGCGGAAGGCGGCGTGTTCTGGAGCGAGGGACAAAGCTCTGTTCTTGCCTCTTGTCTTGAAATCAGCGCCAGCGCTGATAACACAAAGCCCCCTCAAATTGCTTTCTCCCCAGCTCCCGTTTTGAAAAGCTCTTTTTCGGGCGATTTGATTTCTGCTTCCGCAGGGGACGGCCCTCAAAAAGAGATTTGGCTCAGCGCAGAAAAGAAACTCGTTCAACTTCCCTCTGAAAAACCCGGACAAGCTGGCTCAATTCTCCTTGAAGGAGAAGTTGTTGGTTCTGTTCGAAATCCAGACGGATTAACTGGCTTGCTACGTTCGCGTGGATTGCGTTTGATTCCAGATGAGAGCGGCGCGATGCGCGCATTTGCAGAACACGGATTTTTCTATGACGAAGGTGAGCAAGGCCAGCGAATCCTTGCCGAGCGACTTTTGCCCTCCAAAGATGGCGCAATACAGCTGGAAGGTTCACCCGCGCAGCTGCGCCGATTCTTAGGGGAAGGAAAGTTCTTCTTTCTCAAAGCGAAGAAGAGCTCCTTTGATCCACAAAGCGGAACTCTCAAAGCCGAAGGCTCTGTGTCGCTTGTTGTCCCTTCTTCATCTGCTTCGCTTTTGCCAACGACATCGTCGTCTTCTTCCGAAGAGAACATGGAGCTCGACTGTGATTTTCTTGAAGGGAAACAGAGCGTCACTGGCGATAGCTTTGAGTGGCTCAAAGCGAATGGCTCCGTTCGCATTCGTTCAGGTTTACAACAAGCTCAGGGCAGCGCATTACATGCAGACTTTCAAAACTCTTTGCATCGACTTTTTGGGCCACAAGAAAATCCTGCATTGATTTCTGGCCCAATGGAGAAAGGAAGCTTCCTCGCAAAATCGATCCGCATCGACATTTTAGATGGGGGCAATCGCATTATTTTGGCGCCAGGAAAATCGACAGCCGTTGAACTGCGCGGTGAAGCAGTGAATTTGGGGGCTCTGCCTACAGGAGGAGCCCAAGGAGGGATTCGCGCCGTCCCCAGCGGCGAATCGGAGCTGTCTTCAGAGCTCATATCCTTCCGAGGAGGCGTTCTTTTGGAATCTTTGGCCACAGAGGATAAAAATCGATGGACTCTGTTTTCAAAAGAGCTCGACTTAGAGAGAAATCCGCAAAGCGGCAGCTTCGAAAAACTAGAAGCGCAAAAAAATGTTCAGTTTGCTTCCTTTGATCGACGCGCTCGAAGCGAAACTCTATTCTTTTGGCCAGAACGATCGGAACTCCTTCTATTGGGCTCAGAGCAGGAGCCGGCCTTACTTGAAACGATTCAAGGCGTGAAATGGAGAAGTGAAACGTTGCATTACAACCTTCAAACTCATTTACTTCGAAGCAGCGCGCAAAGCTCCATTCGCCCGCAATGAGATTTCTCTTCCTCACCTCTCTCGCTCTTCTTTCTCTTGGGATTGCGACTGCGCAAAATTCTTCGGGCAGTGAGATTGGAGAACTTCGATTTGGTCAATTCGATTCCCGTCGCGAAGGAGATTCCGTTGTTTATTTAGTTTCCGATCTGCGATATCGCCGTGGAGATATTCATTTAAGCGGTGACTATGCGGTGCTTTGGTTCGATGCCGATCGATACGATCAACAATTCCAGAGCAATTCACAGCCACTCCCACGCGAAGCGGTGTTACCTCCTTCTCGCGGAAGGTGGCCTAGTTCGAGTCTCGAAGATTTCCTGGGCTCTAGGCGAGATCCCAATTCTCCGGAAAGCCCTCTTTCCTTACCTCCCGAACTTTTGCGCGAAGTATATGTAGAAGGAACTGTTTTCTTTTCTTCCGGAGAAGAACGTGTCATTCAAGGCGAGAGTATTTATTTAGATCTGAACACGG
>CAZMYG010000204.1:0-4288 GCA_964570465.1 uncultured Planctomycetales bacterium | reverse complement strand
GGTGCTGGCGATGCGCGAAGACGGTTCGCCCCAGCCGTTCCAGGTGACCATGCGCTGTAACTTAGTGGCCAATAATCCGGATTTTCTTTTGGGATCCAGATTCGAGTGAGCCCGTCGGCAGAATTCAAAGACGAGTTGTCGCGAATCAGTGGGATATCATCGGAGACAAAGCTGCCGTGCAAAGTGGGGAAGAAGGCAAGCAATGCCAAGGCGATGAGGCAAACACTCGCTCGCCAAGGAGAGTTCAGGAATTTAGAGATCCTGAGAAATAAACCATGACTCTGCATGGGGCGTTTTTCATCACATGGTCCATTGTTCGTCCGGCAAGTCTTTCACCAAGCGGACGACTTGTTGGAGAGCCTATCACAATGAGATCGCATTTTTCTTCGGCCGCGACTTCACAAATCGCTTCGCCGGCGGTTCTCGCTTGTACACTTCGTTTGGTCAGAGGAATTCCATAATCACCAGCGACGGCTTCTCCGCGCTGCAAGGCTTTTTCCCCCTCCATAAAAGGTTGAGGCAAGAAAGTATCCGCCGGTAAATGCTCGGGCACTTCGATTACATAAACGGCGACGAGCTCAGCTCCGTCTTCCTTCGCTAGCTTGCAAGCGGTTTGCAAAGTCTCCATCGCACTCGATCCTCGAGTGGCGACAAGAATGCGTTTGGTTTTGAGTTTCGCATAGCCTTCGATCTGTACTTTTTCGACTTCGACACTTTTGGAGACTGCGATGCGATGTTTGCTGCGATAAGCAAGAAAGGCAATCAGTCCTAGCGAAAGCCAAATGAATCCCAAAGTGCTGCCCGTGGGTTTGCTGATGATCACGTCAATCCAAACTCCAAAGCAGCCTAGGAATCCAAGCACTGCGGTGATTGGGATGAGAGTTTTTGCACCGAAACGGATATTAGGTCTCACCCAAAATGGTCGTTCGAGATCGGGTTGGCGGATGCGCAAACTAATCAGAGAAAGATGGGCAATAGAGAAGGAGAGCATCGCCCCAAAGTTATAGAGATCAGCGAGTCGTTCGAGATTCTTTCCTAAAAACACAATCAAAGCGGCGATCGCGGCGAACCAAAACAGAGTTACCCAAGGAGTTTTGTATTTCGGGTGCAGGCGATAGAGGCTATTGGGAAGCTGGAAATGCTCACCCATGGAGAAGGTCAATCGTGAAGCACCAACGAGACCTGCATTCGCGGCGACTAAGAGAATCAATCCGCCTAGAATTGCGACGAGCACGACAATGATGTCTCCACCGATAGGCAAAGCGCGGGCGATGACATTGAGTGGTTTATTAAAAAACTCTTTCGATTTGAGTACTTCCGGTTCGAGTCCAGCTTGTCCTGAGAATGCGATCAGCGTGATTCCCGCATAGACAACTAATAAGGTGACCATCACGGCAATCATGGCTTTTGGAATGGCCTTGCCGGGATTTTTTGCTTCTCCCGCGAGCTGCGCGATCGATTCAATCCCAATGTAGGCAACCATCGCCATGGTAATGCCTTTTAAGAATTGCGAATTACTGGGGATAAAGTCCTGTACCTGTGGCCCCATCGCGAGAAAGTTCCGGAAAATCTCGATGATCGAACCAATATTCACCAATGTGGCAAAGCCAATCACGATGATGAGTCCTTGGATAACAATTCCCATAGAACATAGAGCCAGAGAGATTTTTCCCGATTCTTTGATACCAACGAGATTGATCGCGAGCAAAATCCCAATCAGGCAGATGGTGATCGGGATGTGATAAGTTGCGTCATCAAGAAAGTGGATGCTCGGATGAACGTCGCTGACATAGCTTACGACTGCGTAGGCAGAGATCGCGATCGTCACGACATAGTCGAGTAATAAGGCCCAGCCCGCGATGAAAGACCAGGAATCGTTGAAGGCATGTCTCGCGAAAGCAGAGGAACCTCCAGGTTCAGGAATCGCGGAAGCGAGTTCGGTGTAGGTCAGACACGTGCAAATGAAGAAAATACCGCCGATTGCGATCGCGATGGGCGTGGCCCCGAGAGCTACAGCTGCAGTTACTCCAAGCGCATAAAAGATCGAAGAGCCCACATCTCCGTAGCCAATGGCATAGAGATCCTTTGCATCGATTTGACGAATTAAGGATCCGCGATCGAAAGCGGAAATGCGCGTGCGTTTGCCGGCGGAGCCAGATAGATCAAGAGCCATTGAGTTTCAATTCTGGGATCGGGGAGTCTACGCGCTACAATCGCTCGATTCAATGGAAGGCAAAATCATTCTTCGCGGGGTCCGGCAAAACAACTTGAAGGGATTCGATCTCGAAATTCCGCGAGGAAAGTTCATTGTTATCACTGGTGTTTCGGGTTCAGGAAAATCTTCTCTGGCGCTCGACACTCTCTATGCCGAAGGGCAACGTCGCTATGTGGAATCTTTTTCCGCCTATGCACGGCAATTTCTCGAACGCATGGATCGTCCCGCGGTTTCTTCGGTGGAAGGAATTCCCCCGGCTGTAGCAATTACTCAGGGAAATCAGGTGCTGACTTCGCGTTCGACGGTCGGGACGGTGACGGAGATCAATGACTATGTGAAATTGCTTTTCGCCTATTTGGGGGTGCGACATTGCGATCGTTGTGACCGACCCGTGCTTCGTCGCACGCCCGCACAAATTTTTGAAGAGCTGCTGAAACAATCCAACAATGCCGAGTCTTGGTTGATTGGATTTGAGACGGGGAAAATTGGCTCCGAAGATTTCGAAGCGTGGAAAAACGATTCTCAGCGAGCCGGCTTTTTGCGCGTTTGGAATGGCAGTGAAGTGATTCGCGTGAAAGATTTGCAAGCTGGTTCTAGCGCGCAGAATTATTGGATTGTTCTCGATCGTTTGCCGCTCGATGCTGCAAAGCGGTCGCGTTGGATTGAGGCGATTGAGCAAAGTTTTGCGTTGGGCAAAGGCAAATCAGTACTCATCGACGCTGCCGGCAAACGTTGGAATTTTGATCGTCAATTGCGCTGTGCTCATTGCGATCTGCGTTATAGCGAATCCACGCCGAGTCAGTTTTCTTTCAATACCCCCGTAGGAGCCTGTCCGGAATGCAAAGGTTTTGGCCGCACGATTGAAATCGATCCAAACCTTGTCGTGCCCGATCCCAGTCGTTCTCTCGCCGAAGGTGCAATCAAGCCTTGGACTACAGAGAAAACAAAACAGGAAGTTGAAGAGCTGCATAAATTCTGTCGGCAGCGCAAAGTTTCTTTGCATACGCCTTGGAAAGATTTGTCTGAAGAAACCAAGCGATGGATTTGGGAAGGCGAGCCTGGTGGTTGGGAAAAGAAGCAGTGGTATGGCATTCGCGGTTGGTTCCAATGGCTCGAGACGAAGATTTACAAACTCCATGTGCGCGTGTTGCTTTCTCGCTATCGAATCTATTTGCCTTGTAAAGCTTGTGGCGGAACACGTTTCAAAAAAGAATCTTTGCAGACTCGTTTGCAGGAAAAAAACATTGCGCAGCTCTATGCGATGCCGATTGGAAAACTCAAAGAGTTTTTCGATCGACTAGAAGCTGCTGTTGTTGATCAGGCGTTGATGCAATCCGTAGCGACGGTGTTGCAAGAAGTGCGCGCCCGTTTGGGTTATCTCGGACAAGTTGGTCTCGACTATCTCACTCTCGATCGCAGTTCTCGGACTCTCTCTGGTGGCGAAATGCAGAGGGTCAATTTGACAACGGCCGTGGGTTCTTCCTTGGTCAATACGCTTTTCGTTCTTGATGAACCGAGTGTGGGTTTACATCCTCGCGACAATGAACGTTTGATTCGTTTGTTTCGGCAATTGACTCAGCGACAAAACACAGTGGTAGTTGTCGAGCATGATCCAGCAATTCTTCTGGCCGCAGATCATTTGATTGATATTGGGCCTAAGGCAGGAGTGCATGGCGGCGAGCTTATTTATCAAGGTTCTGTCAGTGGAGTGTTGAAGGAGACGCGTTCGTTGACAGGGAAGTATTTGCAATCTATGGGAAAAAAAACTCGTTTTGCGGTCGGGGCGGCGCATGCGCCGCCCCTACAACGCAATGCGGGAGCGCGATCAGAGTCGTTATCAGTCCGTGGAGCTCGCGCGAACAATCTAAAAAATATCTCGGTAAATTTTCCTTTGGGAAAGTTCAGCTGTGTCACGGGCGTTTCGGGATCGGGGAAGTCCTCTCTCATTGACGAAGTGTTGTATCGAGGAATTTTGCGCCGTCGCGGAGAGCGTGTAGAAGAACCGGGAGAGTGCAAATCGATTGAAGGTTGGGAAGCCTTTACCTTTGTTTCCTTTGTCGATCAAACGGCACT
>CAZMYG010000203.1:0-4337 GCA_964570465.1 uncultured Planctomycetales bacterium | reverse complement strand
AGTTTCCCCAACTTCTCGATTTGATCGGAAGTTAAGCGATCCTCCTGCGCCCGAATCAACTCAGCGGTCACGTTATTGACTTCGTAATTTAGTGGCCTGAAACTTTCTGATTACTCTCTGTAAAAGACAGGCGCAATGATCGTACCAAAATTAATCCATTTGTTAGCCCCAGCATTTAAAGGCCGCGAATGACTCGGGAAAAACAGTTTCAAGATCGCTTGGCACACTTGGGCTCTCTTGCAGCGGGGCTTGCGCATGAGATCCGTAATCCTCTGAGTACGATTGCTTTGAATCTTGCGATGTTGCGCGAAGATTGGATTCAAGCGGAAACACAAAAAGAGAAGAAGACACTCAAACGAATTGAATTACTTGAACGAGAGGTTGCACGCCTGGAAGCCATACTCAACGATTTTCTCCGTTTTGCTCGATCGAGCGAATTGAAGCTTGAGTTTGCAGATCTCAATCGCCTTCTTCAAGAAGTGGTCGATTTCGTTGAGCCTGAGGCCAAGAAAAAGGGAGTTCAAATCCGTACGCAGTTTGCGGCTTCTTTGCCGGAGATCCAGCTCGATCGAAATGCCCTGCGCCAAGCCATTCTCAATTTGCTCGTCAATGCGCGCGAAGCCATGCCCAAAGGAGGCGAATTAATCCTGCGTACAAAAAAACAGGGAGACTTTGTAGAGTTGGAATTGACCGACACCGGAGAAGGAATGAGCGAAGAGGTTCTCACACGTTGCTTCGATGTTTATTTTTCAACCAAACGCGGAGGAACTGGGCTCGGTTTGCCGACTACGAAAAGAATTGTAGAAGATCATGGAGGAGAGATAGAAGTGCAGAGTGAATTAGGTCGTGGCACGAGATTTGTACTTCGTTTGCCGATTTCTCAGAAAAAACCATGACACAAACTCTTTCACAAAGCTCGGCCAGAATTCTCATTGTCGATGACAACGAGACTCACGCGGATTCTCTACGCGAAGGTCTCGAGAGAGTGGGCTATCAAGTCATTGCAGTTTATAGCGCAAAAGATGCCTCCACCGCTTTGAGCAATACCCCTTTCGATGCCGTCGTAACCGATTTGATGCTCAAAGAAAGTTCCGGGATGGATGTGCTCAAGGAAGTGCAGCAGAAATTTCCCGGTGTCGTTGTGATTTTGATCACGGCGCATGCAACCATCGCCAATGCCGTGCAAGCGATGCGAGAAGGCGCGAGCGATTACATCGAGAAGCCTATTCAGATTGAGGAATTGCGTCTGCGTGTAGCTCGCGCCTTAGAAACTCGACGACTCATACAAGAAAATCTCGAATTGCATCGACAAATTGAAGAGCGTTTCGGTTTCGAAGGGATTTTGGGCAACTCGCCCGCGATGAAAAAAGTTTTCGATACGTTGGTGCAAGTTTCTCCTACAGACGCGACGGTTCTTTTGCTAGGAGAATCCGGCACGGGGAAAGAATTGATCGCCAAGGCGATTCACAACAATTCGAAGCGAAAAGCTGGTCGATTCGTCGCCATCAATTGCGCCGCACTTTCAGAGTCGTTAATCGAATCGGAACTCTTTGGCCACGAGAAGGGCGCTTTCACAGGAGCAATTGCCGCGCAGGAGGGAAAAATCGAATATGCCAGCGGAGGAACACTCTTTCTCGACGAAGTGGGGGATATGCCGCTTGCAACTCAGGTCAAACTCTTGCGTGTATTGGAACAAAGAGAAATTTTGCGAGTGGGCAGCAATAAACCCGTTCATGTGGATATTCGTTTAATCGCCGCAACCAATGCAGATTTAAAAGAGCGAGTGGAGAAAGGGCAATTTCGTCAGGATCTCTATTTCCGTTTGAATGTCGTGAGCCTGCGCTTGCCGACGTTGCGTGAACGCAAACAGGATTTGCCTTTGCTCATCGATCATTTCTTACGCGAGTTTTCAAAGCAGCATGGGAAAAAGATCAAAGGAATCTCTGCTCAGGCGCGAGCCGCTTTGATCAAGTATTCCTGGCCTGGAAACGTACGCGAATTGCGCAATGCGCTTGAGAATATGGTGGTTGTTTCTCAGGCGGAGTTTTTGGATTTGCAGGATTTGCCGATGCAGTTCTCTCAAAGCGAAAGTAGTAGCAAAAGTGGCGCCTATTCTCTAGAAGGTCGCAGTTTGGATGAAGTCGAGAAAGACCTTATCATCGCGAATCTGGCTTTGGTTGACGGCAATCGCGATAAGGCGGCGAAGATGCTCAAAATAGGCGAGCGCACTCTCTACCGCAAAATTCGAGAATATCACTTAGACTAGTCGCGACACTGAGCTGCCAAATTGGCGCTCGATTTGGGGAGGATTTACTCATTCTGCCGATCTGGCGCTGAGACTGCTCGGATTGGCTCTGGCATGGAATTTGACTCTGTAGGAGCTTCATTCAGGAGATATCAATGGCAAAACGTTCTTCAAAAATTGTTGGGATTGATTTAGGGACCACAAACTCGGTTGTCGCGGTCGTGGAAGCCGGCAGCCCGGTCGTGATTCCGAATTTGGATGGCAATCGCACTACGCCGTCGGTGGTTGGTTTTACAGAGTCTGGGGAGAGACTGGTCGGTCATACGGCGAAGCGACAGGCGATCACCAATCCCAAGAACACCGTGTTTTCGATCAAGCGTTTCATGGGTCGACGGCACAATGAAGTGAGCCAAGAAGAAAAGCTTGTTCCTTACTCTGTGGTTGGCGCTTCCGATGAACTTTGCAAGGTTGATATTCGTGGCAAGCTTTACACTCCTCCTGAAGTCTCCGCCATGATTTTGCAATCTCTTAAAGAAGCCGCAGAAGCCTATCTTGGGGAAGAAGTCACTAAAGCAGTCATCACGGTTCCCGCTTATTTCAACGACTCTCAACGTCAGGCAACCAAGGATGCGGGTCGTATTGCGGGTCTTGAAGTGCTTCGAATTATTAACGAACCCACGGCCTCCGCTCTCGCCTACGGTTTAGATAAAAAGAAGAATGAAAAAATCGCGGTCTATGACTTGGGTGGAGGTACTTTCGATATCTCGATACTCGAAGTCGGCGACGGAGTTTTCGAAGTTCTCTCAACCAATGGTGACACTCATCTCGGTGGAGATGATTTCGATCAGAAACTGATCGACTATGTCGCGGCCGAATTCCAAAAGGAAAACAAAGTCGATTTGCGCAAGGATCAAATGGCCTTGCAGCGTTTGAAAGAAGCTTGTGAGAAAGCAAAATGCGAGCTTTCTTCTGCGATGCAGACGACGATTAATTTGCCGTTTATCACAGCGGACTCTTCAGGGCCTAAGCATCTTGCAGTGACAATCACGCGATCGAAGTTCGAAAATCTAGTCTCTGATTTGATCGACAGAACTCGCCGACCCTGCGAGACCGCTCTTTCCGATGCCAAACTCAAGCCCAATCAAATCGATGAAGTGATTTTGGTGGGTGGAGCAACCCGAATGCCTATGGCTCAGGAAATGGTAAAGAAAATTTTTGGCAAAGAGCCCAATCGTTCGGTGAATCCCGATGAAGCCGTTGCGGTAGGAGCAGCAATCCAAGCCGCGGTACTCACCGGTGAAATGAAAGACATTGTCTTGCTCGATGTGACCCCGCTTTCTCTGGGTGTGGAAACTCTAGGCGATGTGGTTGATAAAATCATCGAACGCAACACGACTATTCCCACGAGCAAGAAGAAAATCTATTCAACAGCAGGGGATAGCCAAACTTCAGTACAGATTCATGTTCTCCAAGGCGAGCGTGAGTTCGCTAAGGACAATCGCAGCTTGGGTCGTTTCCATCTCGACGGAATTGCTCCGGCACCTCGCGGCATTCCTCAAATCGAAGTGAGTTTCGATATCGATGCGAACGGAATTCTCAATGTGAATGCCAAGGATTTAGGCACTGGCAAAGAGCAGAAAATTCGCATTGAGTCTTCCTCTGGTTTAACCGAAGCCGAGATCAAGAAAATGACTCGTGAAGCAGAGCAGCACGCTACCGAGGACAAAGGTCGTCGCGAAGTGGTTGAGTTGCGCAATCATGCAGATCAATTGCTCTACGCCACGGAAAAAGCAGTGAAGGAACATGGTTCCAAACTCTCCGATGCAGAACGCAAATCGATTGAAGACGCCAAGGCAAAACTAGAAGAAGCGATGAAGGGCGAAGATTCTCAGAAGCTTCGCGTTGCCATGGAGGAATATCAACGCGCTGCGCAGAAGATTGGTGAGATTCTTTATAAGGACGCCGCTCAGGCTGCGGGTCCACAGGCCGCAGCTGCTGGAGCTTCTGAAGCGCCAGGCAATGCAGACAATGCGAAGAAAAACGGCGATGAAGGTGGCAATGTCATCGACGCGGATTTCGAGGTGAAGAAGTA
>CAZMYG010000202.1:0-4372 GCA_964570465.1 uncultured Planctomycetales bacterium | reverse complement strand
TGGTGGCGAACAATGCGGCTGGTGCGCATACCGTGAAATATGGATCGACGCGGGAGTTTGTTCAGGAACTCGAAATTGTTGACGCCCAAGCCAAAATCGAGAGAGTTTCAGCACGAAAAAACTCTAACGGCGAAAGTTCTCGCTGGGATTCTGTGCAACGTTTGCTTTCTCAAAATCGAGAGCAAATTGAAAAAGGTTTTCCAGCCGTTAGCAAAAACTCCAGTGGTTATCTCTTACAAGGTGTATTTCAAGACGGAAATCTAGACCCTGCAAAATTGCTTGCTGGTTCGGAAGGAACGCTGGCATTTTTCACCGAGATTACATTTCGTGTTTTGCCATTGCCTGCTCGCCGGGGCTTGCTTTTAGCTTCTTTTGATTCTTTGGAAAATGCTGGCGCGGCGGTGATTGCCGTCCGAGCACTCAATCCTAGTGCGCTCGAAATTTTGGATCGCACAGTGATTCAAGCCATCTTGCAAAATTCCCTTTCTGTCGTTTCTGCGCTTCGCGAGAACAGTGAAGCGGCGCTTTTGATTGAATGGGAAGCTTCTGAGGAATCTGCAATTGATCGGGGCTTGAAAGAAGTTCGAGAAGCATTGAGGCCTTACACAGATCAAATCGTTCTTGCGAAAGACTCAATAGAACAAGCTAAGTTATGGAATTTGCGTAGAGCTGCGGCAGTAAAAGTCCGTCGCAACGATTGGAAAAAACCGATTCGGGTGATTGAAGATGTTGCCGTGCCTTTGGCTCATGTGGTCGACTACATTCGTGGAGTTCGACAGATTTTGCAGCGAGAAAATACCGAGGCGATTTTGATTGGGCATGCGGGCAATGGAAATATTCACGTCGAGCCCTTGCTCGATGTGCGTGCGCCAGATTTGAAAGAGAAAATTAGCCGGCTTGCCGAACAAGTTTCAGATTTGGTGGTTTCGCTCGGTGGAACTCTTTCTGGGGAACATGGAGATGGCATTGTGCGATCTCCTTATTTACCGAAGATTTTTCCTTCTTTGATTCCTGTCTTTGAAGAGCTCAAACAGATTTTTGATCCTAGTGAATTGCTCAATCCTGGCGTGATTCTCCCGGGTAAGAAAAAACGCTCCTTACTGGAAGAGCTTCGTTATGGAAAAGCGACAATAAAAACCGGGACGGACTTTGATGATTTGCATCAGGAGATCGAGAAATGTTTTTCTTGTGGCTACTGTCGTAGTTACTGTCCTTCTTATCTGAGCAGTAACAGAGAAGAGACTTTGCCACGCGCGCGTGCGGCACTCTTACGAGGCATGATCTTTGGGGAAATCAGCAGTACAGAATTATTTCAATCGCCAGAAACTAGAAAAGTATTCGACTCCTGTATTCGATGCGGAAAATGCTCTAGCGATTGTCCTGCAGGTTTTGATAGTGCCAAGCTTTCGAAACTCAGCGAAAAATATACTATTTCCCTTCGGGCTTAACGCTCTCGACAACGGATTGATGTACTTCTAGCGGAAAGCTCTTCCCTAAAAGATGCACAAGTCGCGCTGTGAATGCGGCGCCATAAGATTGATCAGTGATTCGTTTGTTTTGAATTTCTGAATTGAACAAGAAAATAGAAACGATCAATACGGTGTAGAGTTCTATCGCCGTAAACATGCCGAAAAAACCACCCAAAAGACGATGTTTGGATTTCTTACCAGCTTTGGGAGCTTCTTGTGCTTTTTTCTCATCGGCCCCGAGAGAAACCTTGGGTTTTAAAAAATGAAAAACAAGGGCAAGAAAGGCCAAGGTAAATGCGAAAAGAAACAAATAGCTAATCGCAAGTCCGAGCCGCGGAGTCTTGGGATCTAATAATTGATTGACAGTGGGGGAGGCAAGTGGGGCGACGAATCGAGCTGCTACAATCGCTACGAGTATTCCTAAGAAACGGCGAAACTGCCAACCCGCCCCTCGGAATAGTCCGAGAAAGACAAAGGTGAAAAATAAAACAATTCCCACCCAGTCCAAAAAAGAAATCGATTTCAAAAAATCAAACGCCCGCCCTGAAAAAGTCCCATCCATGGGGGCGAGATTCTAGCGGGCTTCTAATCAATTCAAAGATTCTTTTCTCAACACCAAAGAAAATCGTTCGCTAGAATAGTTGGCCAAAATGCTTAACTATCCCAAAGAAGAGGAACTTTCTCTCCAGGAAATTGCTAGCCGGTGGACTGAGCTAGTCTATGGATTGAGTTCCGTGTTTTCGTTCGAGGCAATTCGCGCACGACTTGTCGAAGCTGAAGATAGCTCGCTAGAAATTCAAAATTGCCTAGAAGAATTAGCCTTTGAAACTCACATTGATCTCGGAAAAGCGCGATTGCTGCTTTTGCAACTTGCGCGACAACCAGATTTGTTAACCGAAACAATTTTGGAGCCGAGTTCTTCGTCAGAACCCGAACAAAGTTTGCGCATACAAAGTGGTTTAAAAGCGCAACGAGATGCGGCTTGTCCCTGTGGAAGTGACTCGCTTTATGGAGACTGTTGTCTGCGCAAAGATGCCGTTGAAACTTTTGAAAAAGGAAAAGCCAGCGGCGCAAATTTGGATCTCCTTTTTCGACAGCTCGAAAAGGATCTCGATTTAGAAGGAGTTACCGAAGAGCACACGCAAGAGCCGGATTCCGAACCCTTTTCACCGCCTTTTAGCGTACTGGATTTGGTTCAGGAGTTTCTTTGGCAAGCAAAGCTTCCAGAAGAAATCGAGAACAATCCCAAACGCAATATTAAGGAAACGGAAAAGGTAGTTCTAAACTTTGCCAAACATGTCGATTCCAAAAGCCGACCGACTTTGGATGAATTGGCAGATATTCAAGCCAAGCATTTCACGTCCTTTTTAAAAGAAGTCCCACCAGCGGATCGGAATCAAGTCATTGAAGCGCTACGTGATTTTTGTCTTTGGTGTGAAGTGGAACAAGAAGAGCGGCCGTTACGAGCTTTTCTAGATCAAGCCGAACGCGAAATCACAAATCATAAACGCCACAGTAAGAAGTCGAATTAGTTCCGAAGGTCATTCCAAAGCCTTCCATTCGCCAGGCCGTATTCGGCTAATAATGTATATTATGTTATGTAGATACAGAGAGGCGACACAAGTCGAAAACGATCTGGCTCCTTGTTTTAAAAGCAGTTAGAGAATCCTCTTCGATTTTGTGGAGAAAGCTGTCAGCAATGCTGTGGAAAACTCGTGAGGGAAACTAGATTTTGACACAGCGATTGTAAATGCGCATAATTCGCGCCCTTTATGCAAGGCGGTCTAGGTAAACATCATTTTTGGTTGAGAAAAATCCACTCCCTCTCGGGAATCGTTCCGATTGGGGCTTTTTTATTGGAACATTTGTTTTCCAATGCATATGCCTTAAGTGGCGAGCAGGCTTTTAACGAGCACGTGGGTTTTCTCTTATCGATTCCTCAGCCTTTCTTAGCGGTTTTTGAATGGGGATTCATCATCGGGCCAATCGCGTTTCACGCGCTTTTGGGAATTTATCTTTCGATGCAAGGTTCGCTGACGGCAAGGGCCTATCCAAATGTACGCAACTGGATGTATGTGTTTCAGCGAGTGACCGGAATTGTGGCGCTGATCTATATCGTGGTTCATTTGTGGCAGTTCCGCCTAGCAGAAGCTGGAATTGTTGCGAATCCGGAGTTTGCGAAGCATGCCTTTGCAGAGACGGCCCATGTGTTGAGCCAGCCAATGTGGTTTTCCTTTTATGTCGTAGGTTTGGCGGCCACCTTGTTTCACTTCTCAAACGGGATTTCTCTCTTCTGTTATCACTGGGGATTAACGATTGGAGCGAAATCACAAAAGTTGGTGGCGCTGCTCGCCGCCGGTTTGGGAATCTTCTTATTTATCGTAGGCGTTGTCTCGATGATGGCATTTCTTAAATGAAAGAACCCAAAATTGTCGTCGTAGGTGGCGGACTCGCCGGATTGATGGCTACGGTAAAGGCCGTCGAAGCTGGCGCTACAGTTGATCTGATTTCGATTGTTCCCGTGAAGCGCTCGCATTCCGTTTGTGCACAAGGCGGAATTAATGGTGCGGTCAATACCAAAGGCGAAGGCGACTCTCCTTGGCAACATTTTGACGACACGATCTATGGTGGGGATTTTTTAGCGAATCAACCCCCCGTTAAGGCGATGTGCGAAGCCGCCCCATCCATGATCAATTTGCTCGATCGCATGGGGGTGATGTTCAACAGAACTCCCGAAGGTCTTTTGGATTTCCGCCGTTTCGGTGGAACAAAACATCATCGAACCGCCTTTGCTGGAGCAACTACAGGTCAACAATTGCTCTATGCCTTGGATGAACAAGCAAGACGGGAAGAAGCTGCAGGGAATGTCAATAAATTTGAAGGTTATGAAACCTTGTCTTTAT
>CAZMYG010000201.1:0-4374 GCA_964570465.1 uncultured Planctomycetales bacterium | reverse complement strand
GCACTGACACTGCAAGCCCTTTCCTACATACCGGAATGAGCCCTGGAGCGACTCGCTATTATTGGGTACGTGCCGTGAACACTTGCGGAAGCGGTCCTTTCAATGCACAAAACGAAAGCGGCTTTCGCTCTCCTGCTGGTATCCCAGCAATACCAAGTAATGTTCAAGCCAGCGACGGAAGTTTTTGTAACAAGGTCCAGATTACCTGGGCGCCAGTGAGCAACGCCGTTCAATATTCCATCTGGAGAAATGGGAACAATCACTCTCAATTCGCTTCCTTGATTGGAATCTCGACAACTTTGTTGTTTGAAGATTTCCCCCCGGACACAGGGCCTTTTTACTACTGGGTCAAAGCAGAAAACGGCTGTGGGATCAGCGCATTTAGCTCACTCAATACGGGATTTCGTAAACGAGTGCCCATCATGCAAGGCCCCGTTGTTGCTTCTAACGGAAGCAACTGTCATAGCATTCAAGTGTCCTGGCCAACGATTTCGAATGCCTCGTTCTACAAAATCTACCGTGGCACGAATGCCAACGAAGCCAATGCCGTTTGGGTTGCCAATGACAACGAAAGCCCCTACATCGACAACAATGTTCAAGATGGAGTGAGCTATTCCTATTTCGTACGAGCTGCCAATGACTGCGGCGTCAGCGTTTCGAGTGCTTGGGACAATGGCTTCTCAGGAATCACCGTCTCTGCGCCCACAGGTCTTTCTGCCTCGGCGAATCTCTGCGATCGGGTTCAGTTGAATTGGAATGCCGTTCCTTGGGCTTCCAATTATCAAGTGTTGCGCGGCACTTCAGTTAATGGGGAAGAGGCCGTTGTCATTGCCTCCCCAACTCAGGCTTCATTCGCCGACACAACCGCGCAACCTGGCATTCTCTATTGGTATTGGGTCAAAGCACAAAGTGGTTGCAACACAAGTAGCATTAGTAATTACAGAACTGGGAGAAGACTTTCATGCGATTAATCTCTAAAGCGTCGTTTCTTCTATTGGGAATTTCCTTGCTCAATTCAGTGCACGGGCAAGAAAAACATCAGAGCCAAAACCTGAGTACAACTCCGTTGAAGCAGCGATTCGCTTCACCTTGGAAAATTGTCGACAATTGTTTCACAGGCACCGCTTCTTTCATCTATGGGGGAAAAGAACGCTCACCGTTTACTCCCGTTGTTGCAGAAGAATTCGAAGCTCTGGCGCGATACCACGTCGATCAAAACCCAGACTTTTTTGGATTTGACTCCTCTGCATTACAGGTCAAACAAATCAAGACTCTGCGACTCTCGAATATCGGGAGCTCGGATAAAGTTGCGATCCACTTTGAACAAATGGCAGGTCCCCTCAGAGTATTCAACTCTTCGATAACCGTTTTGCTCGAAAAAGACAGCGGCGACTTGCTCGCGATGCACAACACAGGTTTTTCCAATGTGGAACTAGCCACTATTTCTCCGGTACTGCATGCGGATCTAGCGATCGAAGCGGCACAATTTGCTTATCTCGAACGATTTGGAGTCCCGGGCAATTCAATCGACAAGGTTGAATTACTCGTCGTTGGTCCCAGCGCTTATTTTGGTTCTGACAACCCTCTCACTGATCTCGGTCCAACGCCAAGCTATCTCATTGAACTCTCGAGCCTCAATACAACCAACGAAGACGGGCTTCCAATCGCAGCGCGAGTTTTTGTCTCTGCCCAAGATCTGAGTATTTTCAAGATTGAGTCCACGATTTACAGATCGATCAGCGGAAATGCCAAAGCCTATGTCAACCTTGGCCCAGAGCCTCCAAGTTCAACCAATCAAGAACAAGCGAATCTTCCCTTCCTCTGGGTCCGACGTGGAACTGCCAACGGAACGATCCTGGCAACGACTAACGAAATCGGGAACTTTTCGATCGACGGCAATAACAGTGAGAATCTTTTCTTCGCTTTACGAGGCCCCTTTGTAACCGTGAATACGCAAGGAGGAGACACTGTCACTTTTACTTTGCCCAACGCAAATGGATCTAACGCAAATGTCTTGCTTAACCAAGGACGCGGTGAATACACCTCTGCACAAACTTCCACTTTCCATTGGGTCAACGCATTTCGCCAATTCGTTCGCGCGACAGATCCCGAAGATGACACGATGGATTTTCAAGTGCGTGCGAATGTCAATCTCAACAACAACTGCAATGCTTATTGGGATGGCAACTCAATCAATCTGTTTCGCGCTGGATCCGGCTGCGCCAATACTGCTTATCAAAGCATTGTCCTTCACGAAGAGGGGCACTGGGCAAACGCTCTCTACAATGACTATCCCTCAGGAGCCTTCCACGAAGGCGTAGCAGATGTTTGGGCTTCCTACATCGCTGACGATCCTTGTCTTGGCATGGACCTCGATGGAGTTGGTAGCGGCTGTATCCGCGAGGGCACTCAAGTGATTTATTCTAAATGTCCAGGAGATTGCAACGA
Organism: uncultured Planctomycetales bacterium; assembly: GCA_964570465.1. Lineage (GTDB taxonomy): Bacteria > Planctomycetota > UBA1135 > UBA1135 > CAZMYG01 > CAZMYG01. Next base: position 1,926 of record CAZMYG010000201.1, on the reverse strand, counting down.
GGACTGCCATGGAGGCGAGGTTCACGATGAGGGACAGCCCATCGCTTCCGCGCTTTGGAAAGTTCGTGTCCAACTGAAACTTCAATTTGGAGACACTGCGGGGCAACAGATTGCCAATCTTCTCTTCTTGTCTTGGATGCAGGCTTACGATGATGTCGCAATTTGCGACGAGATTCTCGATCACTGGCTTGCGCTCGATGACAACAACGGGAACATTGCCGACCTGACGCCTCACTACGGCGCAATTAACGCTGGGTTTTCTGCACAAGGCTGGCCGGTCAGCTCTCCTCCTGGTCCTGCTATCCCAGCAAATGTTCAGGCCAGCGATGCCTCTTCGTGTAATCACATTCAAGTGAGTTGGAGTCCTGCTGCTCTGGCTACGAACTATTCGATTTGGCGGAGCACTTACAACAACATCGCCGCGGCAAATCAACTCACCCTCGACGATGCCAGTCCGTTCACAGACAACAATGTCCAGCAGGGTGTCACCTACTATTACTGGGTGCGAGGAATGAACGAGCATGGCCTAAGCCCTTTCAGCAGTTCCAACGCGGGTTCACTGGCAGTCGCTCCGTCTCAACCTACAGCTGTCGTCGCAACAGATGGAGCCTATTGCGACAAAGTTCGAATCAGTTGGAATCAAGTTTCTAACGCTACGAGCTATTCCATCTGGCGATCGACCGAACCTCTTTTCCAAATCGCTCAACAAATTGGCAGCGCTAATGTGAGTCCGTTCGATGATTTCAGTGGACTCCCAGAGCAACATTATTTTTATTGGGTTCGCTCGGTAACAAACTGCGGTTCCAGTTCGTTTAGCGCTTTGAATGTCGGATGGAAAACCACTCCACCTCCTGCACCCTCCAATGTTTGGGCCAGCGATGGAACAGTTTGCAATGGAATTGAAGTAGGTTGGAATACAGTTTCCGGGGCACAAAGCTATTCCATTTGGGCGAGCACAACACCTTCCCCAGCTAGCGCTCTCCAAGTAGGCACAGATAATCAAAGTCCTTTTCTACATACAGGAATGAGTCCTGGAGCGACTCGCTACTATTGGGTCAAGGCTGTTTTTTCTTGTGGAAGCAGTCCCCTATCTTCTGCTTTTAACAGCGGGAGTCGCTCTCCTTCTGTCGCATCATCAGCTCCAAGCAATGTACAGGCAAGCGATGGCGTTTTTTGCAATCGAGTACAGGTGACCTGGTCTTCAGTTAACAACGCTACTCAATATTCCGTTTGGAGAGCTTCGAACAACAATTCCCAAAATGCTTCTTTGATTGGGATTTCCACGACTTCGCTCTACGAAGACTTTCCCGCAAACACAGACTCTTACTACTACTGGGTCAAAGCAGAAAATGGTTGCGGAATAAGTTCCTTCAGCGCTTCCAATGTGGGTCATCGAAAACGAGCGCCCATCATGCAAGGTCCTGTCATTGCCTCTAATGGAAGTAGCTGTCACAGCATTCAAGTGTCTTGGCCCACGATCACGAACGCCTCTTTCTACAAGATCTATCGGGGAACTAGCCCCAATGAAGCCAATGCGACGTGGATCGCCAACGATAATGAAAGCCCATACATCGACAACAATGTTCAAGATGGAGTGAGCTATTCCTATTTCGTGCGCGCGGCTAATGACTGCGGCACGAGCGCAAGCAGTGCCTGGGACAATGGCTATGCAGGAGTCACCGTATCTGCACCCTCAGGTCTTTCCGCTTCCAACAATCTTTGCGATCGCGTGCAGTTGAATTGGAATGCAGTGCCGGGGGCCTCTAACTACCAAGTACTAAGAAGCAACTCTGTTGATGGCTCTGCTGCGGTTCTACTCGCCTCACCAACACAAGCCTCTTTTGCAGACACCACGGCAGAACCCGGAGTTTTCTATTGGTATTGGGTCAAAGCTCAAAGCGGTTGCAACACAAGCAACGTTAGTAA
>CAZMYG010000200.1:0-4412 GCA_964570465.1 uncultured Planctomycetales bacterium | reverse complement strand
GCTTCCAGCATCTACGATTGCTGCGCGATTTGGACTTGTTACTCATCGATGCCACAGATCCGTTTGGTGGGGACTTTTGTCCTCCCAGTGGCCGTTTGCGGGAAACTCTTTCTGCAATAAGACGGGCGGATTTGGTAATTCTGACTCGCGCGGATTTGGTTTCCGGAGAGGAGAAGGAAAAAATTTGGGCGCAAATTCATCACTACTTGCCAACAGCTCCACGCATCGAGTTGGCGTTCGAGCCTGTAAGTATTTGGATTACAAAAACCGGTGAGAAAAAGCCCGTTTCGATTTTGAAGGACCAAGAACTAATCCTCTTGAGCGCGATTGGAAATCCCACGGCGTTTCGTCTTTCCGCAGAGAAGCTGGGCGCTCGAGTAAGAAATGACTCCCGTTTTCGTGATCACCATTTTTTCTCAGGACTGACATTGCAAAGCGTGATGCGGGACAACAATCCGGACGAGCTACCGGTTCTTTGCACTCACAAGGATTGGGTAAAGATTCGCGAATATCGTAACTTTTTCCCTTGGGTGCTAGAAATCGAAGCGCGTTTCTTAAGGGGTCAAGAAATTGTTGAACAAAGACTGTCTCAACTTGTTTCCCCAGAAAAACAGGCGGGCTAAGATTACCGGACTTTGAGCTTGGCATATCTAAACTATCTTTTGGCGCGAGCTGTGTTTGCGTTGCTTCGTGCCCTGCCTTATTCCTGGAGTTGTGCGTTAGTTCGCAGTTTTGCCTGGATTCTTTACAAGCTCGATTCGAAACACCGCCGCTTGTCTCACGAAAACTTGCGACAGGCGTTGGGTTCCCAAGTCCCACAGGCGCAAATCGATCGCATTGCTTGTCACTCGTTTCAGCATTTTGCAATCACTTTACTCGAGATGATTGTTGCGTCGCGCAAACTCCGTGAGCAAAACTGGCGCGAGTGCGTGGACTGGTCCTCATCGACGACCCTACGTTCCAGCGCTGAGGAAGGGCGTGGTTTGATTTTGCTGGCCCCTCACCTGGGGAATTGGGAAATTTTTGGTCGTTGTTTGGGTTTCGACGGGATTGTTTTTCATGTGTTGATTCGTCCTTTGGAGAATCCGTATCTTGCCGAGTATTTGCGCAAAGAGAGAGAAGGGTTGGGATCAAAACTCTATCCTCGGAGAGGAGGGTTTCGCGAATTGATGGCGGCTTTGGAGTCTCGCTCTTTTATTGCCTTATTCCCCGATCAGAACCAACGTAAGCGAGGGATTTTCGTCGATTGGTTCGGTCGCAAAGCGGCTACAGACCGCAGTCCAGCCTTTTTAGCTTTGCAATATCAGGCTCCGGTTGTCGTGGGAACTTTACTTCGCGTTGGAAAGTTTTCAAATTTTCGTTTTGAGTTGAAGGTCTCTCGCGTAACTTTTCCTCCGAAAACAGGTGATCGAGAAGCGGATTTGCTCGCATATACTGAAAGCATACATCGGGTGATGGAGGAGTTGATCCGCCAGAGGCCTGAACAATATTTTTGGGTGCACAATCGCTATCGAACGCGCCCACCGGAAGAAGAACAAAAAACGAACAAAAACTATGATCTCCCTAGCTGAACGTGTCCGTCGTTTAAAAAAACCTCGCATCTTATTGGCGGGGGATTTGATTCTGGATCACTATGTTCGCGGGGAAGTCAAACGCATCTCGCCAGAAGCGCCGATTCCAATTCTAGAAGTCAAAGGAGAGCAATTTAAATTAGGCGGTGTTGGCAATGTGGCCGCCAATGTGGTTTCCATGGGAGGAGAAGCCCATTTGTTCTCGGTGGTTGGCGCGGACAAAAACGCAGAACATTTGCGCGAACTCTTGGCTGCACAGGGAATTTCAGATAAGGGCTTAGTCGTCGATAGCGAGCGACCCACGACAATCAAAACTCGTCATGTCGCTTCGGTGCATCAAATGATCCGGGTGGATTGGGAGAGCCGGAATGCAATTTCTGGGAACGCTCTGCGCGATGCCCGACGTCGTTTGTCTTCTTTGCTGTCCTCTGCCGACCTCGTGATTGTTTCGGATTATGGAAAAGGCGCTCTCCCAGCAGTTTTGCTTGAAGAATTGATTCGGCAGGCAAAGAGACGTAAATGCCCAGTGTTGGTTGATCCCAAGGGTAAGGACTATAGCTCCTATCGCGGGGCGAGTTTGGTGACTCCCAACCGATCTGAAGCGGAGCAAGCGACGGGTATTAGTATCGAAGACGATCTGGATCTTGCGCGCGTCGCCAAAAAATTGATTCGCGATCTCGAGTTAGGAGCGGCCTTGATTACCTTGGGCGCTGACGGGGTTTACTATCACACGAAGGAAGATGAATCCCAACATATCCCGACTGAAGCAGCCCATGTCTTTGATGTCACTGGCGCTGGAGATACGGTGATTGCCCAGTTGGCGTTGTTTTTGGCTGGAGGAGCCTCGCTCGAAGAGGCTGTTCGTTTGGCCAATCTGGCGGCGGGGATTGTGGTCGGGAAATTTGGTACGGCGAGTGTGACAAGGGAAGAGCTTTTGGCGCGACTCGATGCTCAGTTAGGAGGCATTGGGAAAATCGTAGAAGTCTCCAAGCTCGATTCTCTGATCTCGGCTTTACGCCGCGACGCAAAACGAATTGTCTTTACCAACGGTTGTTTTGACATCTTGCATGCGGGGCATGTGGAATATCTGCAAAAGGCGCGCAGTTATGGAGATGTTTTGATCGTGGGTGTGAACGACGATGCTTCGGTACGGCGATTAAAAGGTGCTGGGCGTCCGATTCAGTCGATTGAAGATCGTTTGCAAATTCTTGCCGGTTTACAGGCGGTCAATCATGTCGTGGCTTTTTCTCAGGATACTCCCACCGAATTGATCCAAAAAATTACCCCGCATGTTTTAGTCAAAGGAGAAGACTGGAAAGACAAAGGCGTGGCGGGGCGTGAATGGGTCGAGGGACACGGTGGTTTGGTTGTGTTGGCAAAGATGTTATCAGGCAGATCGACTTCTACACTCGTAAAGCGCATTCAAGAAATAGAAGGAAGGAAAAAGAAATATGCTAAAGCGAATTGAAAAATCAGAAAATTTGGCGCGAATCTTAGGTGGGCTCTCGAGCCTCGGAAAATCGATCGGATTGGCGGTGGGCTCTTTCGAAATGCTCCGTCCGGGCGATATTCGCATGCTCGAAGATGCACGCACACGAGTTGATTATTTAGTCATCGCTGTGGGAGCGAAATGGAAGGGCAATAAGGCCATCAAAGGTGTCTCTCTACGTATTCCAGTCAAAGATCGAGCGGAGATTATCGCGGGACTGCGAAGCGTGGACTATGTCACCTTCTTCGAAGAAGAAAGTGCGGACAAACTCATCAAGCAATTGCGCCCTAGTTTTTTGGTTTATGGATCTCCCTGGAATGAAAAAACGATTCCAGAGAAAAACATTGCAGGCGAATTGCAAATCCCCATTTTGATTTGCGGAGATGGCAAGGTCTTCGTTTCTACTCCAACTCGCTCTCGTACTAAAACGGCTCGCTAGGCTCATTTCTCGTGCCAGAGTCTAAGGGGAATTCCTCGAACGAAGGCTTAGTGTCGGGCGGGTCGGGGACCCGCCCCTACAGCGATGAGAACTCTCGCCGCTTTTGGATTCCGCTTGCGGTAGGTCTAGGCAGTGGCTTTCTCCTCGCCTTCTTTGGAGTAGGGGGAGGGATTTTTGCAGTTCCCGCCTTGGTAATTTTTCTCGGTTTTTCTCTCAAGCGTGCGATTGGAACTTCTCTGGTTAGCATTGCTCCCGTGGCGTTGGTCGGCATTGTGACGGAACTCTTTGTTCATCAAGAAAACCTTCATATCCCTGTCGCCTTGCTCCTGTCTATTGGTGCGATTTTGGGGACCTTTGTGGGAAAGAAATTGTTTTTGAAATCTGCAGAGGGCTCTCTTCGCTGGATTTATGCCATTTTCTTGATCTTGGTTTCTCTGCAATTGTCTGGAATGTTTTCCATTCTCAATCGCCCGTTGTGGAGCTGGGGCGTTGAGCCTATCGAAGTCGCTGCGGCCAGTTTTGGAATTGGAATTTTTGCAGGGGTGAGTTCGACTTTGTTTGGAATTGGTGGAGGAGTCATTGCCGTACCTCTACTATTGCTGCTGTTTAAAGATTTGCAATTTCATGGCGCGCGTGCGACTTCGCTGGCCATGATTGTTCCCACGGCCGCGATGGGAGTTTGGCATCACCGCAGCATGGATACCATCGATTGGAAAATTGCTTGGACTTTGATGATTCCTGCTTTGATTGGCGCCGTCGCAGGTATTTTCATCGTGCAGCAAATCGCTCCGCAAACTCTCAAAATGGCTTTTTCGATTTTATTAGTACTCGCAGCTTGGCGATTGTTACGCAGTTCGTCGCCGCCTGGGGCCAAACCCTCCCACGGCCCAGCGCTCCCGGGTCGCGCCCGCGC
>CAZMYG010000199.1:0-4512 GCA_964570465.1 uncultured Planctomycetales bacterium | reverse complement strand
GAAGCCGCCATCCGCGATTTGTTCCAGTGACTGGAGTTCAGACGTGTGCTCTTCCAATCCTTCGACTCCATCTTCGAGTTTGATGAAAGCGCCGTAGGACATGATGTTGACCACTTCGCCGTGATGTCTCGATGCGACGGGGTATTTGGCTTCGATATTTTCCCAAGGAGAAGTGATTCTCTGCTTGAGTCCCAAAGCAATGCGCTCTTTTTCCTTGTCGACGCGCAAAACCTTGACATCGATTTCTTCATCTAAGGAAACCATTTCCGAAGGATGTTTGATACGGCCCCAAGACATATCCGTGATATGCAAGAGACCGTCGATACCACCCAAGTCGACGAACACACCAAAATCGGCGATGTTCTTGACAATACCTTTTCGAACCTGCCCTTCTTCGATTTCTCCGAGCAATTTGCCCTTCGCTTCCGAACGAACGCGTTCGAGCAATTTGCGACGAGAAACCACGATATTCATGCGCTCGGTATCAATCTTGATGATTTCGCATTCGACATCTCGGCCAATCAAATCACCCATGTCTTGAGTACGGCGAAGATTGATTTGTGAGGAAGGTAGGAAAACAGGCACATCGTCAATCATGACGAGCAAACCGCCCTTGATTTTCTTTTGGGCAACGCCTTTGACAATATCTCCGGGCTTATAGTGATGAACGACTCGATCCCAAGCGCGCATTCGATCTGCGCGTTTCTTGCTGACCGTAGCGGTTTGGGTTTCTTCGTTCTGGCCCTCGTAAAAAACTTCAAACTGATCGCCAACGCCGGGTTGATTACCAGCATCCCACTCGGTTACAGGGATTGAACCTTCGGATTTTCCACCAAAGTCAACGACGACTTCGTTGTTGACAATTCCAATGACTTTCGCGGCAACAATAGAACCAGATTTGACATCGCGAACGGACTCATCGTAAAGCTTATCGAGCTGTTGAGTCCCCATCTTCCCCAGCGCTTTTTGAGCGCGACGATTGATTTCTTCTTCGCTTAAATCGAATTTTCTTAGTAACTCACGACCACGCATGCAAATGACAACTTTCCTCTGGATACCTACCTTTGCAGGGATTCACAGTGAACCCACCTTTACAAAGGTTGCTCTTTCGATCGGGCCTCCTCCAGTAAGAGTCCGATGCGCCGGCGTAATTCCTCATTTGCCTCTTCACGCGTGCCGACAGACGCATCAAAAGGTTTTCCATAGATCACTCGAATCGGGTGACGCTTCATGCCACCTTTTCGAGGAAAAGCTTCATAGCTCCCAACAATACCTGCGGGAATTACAGGAACTTTCGCTTTTCGAGCTAAAACAATGACACCGTCGCTGAATTTGCCTAGTTTTCCATCAGGGCTTCGTGTTCCTTCGGGGAATAGCGCGACAAGTCTTCCTGCTTGCAATCGTCGCAATACTTCGCGAAAGGCGCTGCTATCCGCTTCTCCTCGTCGAATTGAAATTCCTTCGACCAAATAAAAAAACAAAGCAAACACTTTCGAATTCGAGAGAGTCGCCCGCGCAACAAAACTAGTATGTCTCTTGATCGGGCCGCCTAACACGGGTGGATCAAAAAAAGAAACGTGATTTGCAACTAGAATTGCTCCTCCACGTTTGGGGACGTTTTCTAATCCGTAAAATTGCAAATTCCAAAAGCTTCGAAGCCCAATGTAAAAAATACTGCGAAAAAGAAGGTAGAAAAAAGAGTGCATGAATCAATCAGGGTTGAATAGGGCCGATTTCGTTCAGGATTTTTGTAACCGCTTCTTCAATCGACAACGCCGTTGTATCGATTTCTTTCGCATCTACAGCTTTTCGCAGAGGAGCCAGCGCGCGATTCGCATCCTGCTCATCTCGCCTGGCAATCTCCCCCATCACTTCATGAACAGAAAGAGAACGGCCATCTCTTATAAACTCCTTCTGTCTTCTTTTGGCTCGAGTTTCGAGACTCGCGACTAAAAAGAATTTTTGCTTCGAATCAGGAAACACCACCGTTCCAATATCGCGTCCTTCGGCTACGAGACCTTTCGGTGCGCTTGAAAAGCCCTCACCTCGACCAAAAGCTTGCTGCGTTCCTAAAAGAGTCGCGCGTACGGCAGGAATCGAAGCGACTTTGGACACGAGCTGATTGATTTCAGGAGTGCGAATGGCTTGCGAAACCTCTTCGTTACCCAAAAACACTTTCCCGTTGGGATCTAATCTTAAATTCAATTGAGAAAGAGCAAACTCCACAGCCTCTGAGTTGTCGAGTGCGACCTGTCTCTGGCTCAAGAACAACGCAACTGTCCGATACAACGCTCCGGTGTCCAGAAATAGAAAATCCAGTCGGCGGGCGACTTCCTTCGCCACGGTGCTTTTCCCAGCGCCGGCAGGACCATCAATGGCAATGATCGGAAAGGGGCTCAAAAAGGTCATAAACTAGCGTGTTGTTTCAATTTGCGCAAATCGAAATTCTCCCCGATAGAGCAGTGGTGACTCACTCATCTCGAAAGCTGGTAGCACGATTAATTTTCTTTTTTGGGAATTCCATTCCAATTCGCGTTCTTGTCGGTCGTGAACATGCCCACAAATCAGGGTTTTTGCTTGGAATTGCTCCAAGTATTGTTTCACCGTGGCATCGACAATGCTTTTTTCTTCGGGAAGCTTTTGAGGAACCGCTCGTTGGCTATAGCGGCGAAAACCCTTTGCTAGCCGTAGTGCGAGGCTTAAAGGTAGCTTGGGGCCAAGCCAAGTCATACTGCCCGAGTGAAGAAATTTGCGGAAACGTTGATAAGACAGATCGCGAGTGCATAGCAAATCGCCATGCATGAGCAAAACGCGTTCGCCTTCTATTTCACGAATAAGACAGTCTTCACCAATCACCACCCCACTTTGCTTCGCAAATTCCGATTCAAGAAACACATCGCGGTTGCCGCGCAAAACGGTTACAGCTATTCCTCGTTGGGTTAAATTTTTTAGAGCATCAATCACGGGGCGAAAGCCTGGCAAGCGCATTTGCTTCGGTCCAACCCAAAAATCAAAGAGATCACCCAAGATGAAAAGCTCTTCGCAAACCGATCGATCGAGCCACTTAGTGAATGTGGTGAACCAACGAATTCCATTTGGGTCGGCATCGGAAAGATGCAGGTCAGAAATGAAAAGTGAAGGATTGCGCAGCGCTGGGAACTCAGGGTTCTTCAATTCCATACTCCGTCATTTTTTCCCAAAGCACTTTGCGGCTGATTCCTAGATTTTTTGCTGCTTGAGTACGATGCCAACCACATTGTTCGAGCACTTGAACCAAGTAAGAACGCTCGGCAATGCGCAACACTTCTTTGAGAGGCGCAGGTTTTTCGACAACGGCATGTGCTGTTTTAAACTCGGTTGAGAGAGGAAGAAGATTCGCTTTTTCTAAGAGACTCGAGTCCCCTGCCAAAGTGATGGCTCTTTGAATTGCGTGTTCCAGTTCGCGCACGTTTCCAGGCCAAGGATATTTTTCCATGGCTCGCATAACCTCAGGGCGAATTTTGTAATCCTGCCCCTTTCCATAGAGTTTTAAGAAATGCGCTACCAGCAAAGGCAAATCTCCTTCTCGATCGCGAAGCGCTGGAAGATAAGCCCGAACCACATGAAGTCTCCAATAGAGGTCCTCGCGGAATTTGCCTTCTTTAACGAGAGCTTCCAAGGGCTTTTTCGTTGCCGCAACGACACGAATATTGACCTGCAGGGGTTTTTCCGCTCCCAGTCGTTCGAAATTTCGTTCTTGCAATACTCGCAGCAGCTTGACCTGAGTACCGAGATTCAGGTCATCAATATCATCGAGGAAAATCGTTCCCCCATCGGCAAGCTCGAAGCGACCCTTCTTCATCTGATGTGCGTCAGTGAAAGCGCCTTTTTCATGACCAAATAATTCTGATTCCAATAGATTTTCTGGCAGAGCCGCACAAGAGAGTGGGATAAAGGGACCCTGACTTCGTTTGGAACGGCGATGAATGGCGCGAGCGACTCGTTCTTTTCCGGTTCCAGATTCCCCTTCAATCAAAACGGTTGCGTCTGTAGGTGCGACCGCTTCAATTGATTGAAAAAGTTCGCTCATTTTTCGAGAGCGTCCGACAATTTCCCCAAAGTTTTCTTCGCGAATCGCGGCGCGAAGTCGTTGATTTTCTTCCTCGAGATTTCGAAGCTGAGCGATCTTGTTGACAATCTCCACGACGGCTTCATTGAGAAATGGCTTGGTGATATAGCTGTGAGCCCCTTCTTTCATGGCCTCGACAGCTTGATCAATCGTTCCAAAACCTGTGATCAAGAGAACTTCAGCGGGATGATTTCCGGATCGAGCTTGACGAAGTACTTTCATGCCGTCAGCACCTGGCATGCGAATATCGCTGATCACTAAATCAAAAGGTTTACGTGAAAGCGTTTCTAAAGCAGCGGCACCTTCATAGACCGTTTGAACCTGATGCCCTGCGGATTCCAGGGCATCACGTAGTGTGATCGCGATCGATTTTTCGTCATCGGCCAGCAAAATGTGCATGGCCG
>CAZMYG010000198.1:0-4609 GCA_964570465.1 uncultured Planctomycetales bacterium | reverse complement strand
ATTCGCATCAGCGCAAATCCCGGCGAGAGTTTTCTGGATCGCATGATTTCGATGGTGGAGGGCGCCAAGCGTCAAAAAACTCCCAATGAAATCGCTCTAAATATTTTGCTTGCCGGGATGAGCATCATTTTCTTACTTGCTACCGTGACACTTTTGCCGTTCTCGATTTACAGCGTGAACGCCGCGGGACAGGGAACTCCGGTCACTGTCACTGTTCTCGTTGCGCTTCTCGTCTGCCTCATTCCTACAACCATTGGTGGTTTGCTTTCTGCGATTGGAATTGCCGGCATGGATCGAATGATTCAAGCCAATGTGATTGCGATGTCCGGGCGCGCCGTCGAAGCTGCGGGAGATGTCGATGTTCTTCTTTTGGATAAGACGGGGACGATCACCTTGGGCAATCGTCAGGCGAGCAATTTTCTTCCAGCGCCGGGAATCAAAATCGAAGAATTGGCAGACGCAGCTCAGCTCGCTTCCCTCGCCGATGAAACTCCCGAAGGTCGTAGCATTGTCGTCTTTGCTAAGCGCTATGGTTTGCGCGAGCGCGATTTGAAAAAACTCAACGCCAACTTCTTGCCCTTCACCGCACAAACTCGGATGAGCGGAGTTGATTTGCCTGGAGACGACGGTGCGATTCGCCAGATTAGAAAAGGATCTGTGGACGCAATTGGTTCCTATGTCGAAAGACTAGGCGGACACTATCCCTCCGTCTTGCAGCAATCCATCGATGAAGTCTCCAAACACGGCAGCACTCCCTTGGTCGTCGCCGAAGGTTCGCGAGTTTTAGGCGTCGTGCGTCTCGACGACATTGTGAAAGGTGGAATCAAGGAACGCTTCACCCAGCTTCGCAGCATGGGAATCAAAACCATCATGATCACTGGGGACAATCCTTCGACGGCCGCGGCGATTGCGGCGGAAGCGGGAGTGGATGATTTTCTCGCGCAAGCGACACCGGAAGCAAAATTGAAATTGATTCGCGAACATCAGGGCGGTGGACGATTGGTGGCGATGGCGGGAGATGGAACGAATGATGCTCCCGCACTCGCTCAAGCCGATGTCGCCGTCGCGATGAATACGGGAACGCAAGCAGCAAAAGAAGCCGGTAATATGGTGGACTTAGATTCCAATCCGACCAAGTTGATTGAGATTGTCGAGATCGGAAAGCAATTGCTGATCACGCGAGGATCTTTGACCACATTCAGTATCGCGAATGATATTTCCAAATACTTCGCCATCATCCCGGCGGCTTTTGCCACGACCTATCCAGCATTAAACGCACTCAACATTATGCATCTTGCTACTCCGCAGAGTGCGATTCTCTCCGCGGTGATTTTCAATGCGCTCATTATTATTGCTTTAATTCCACTCGCCTTGCGTGGAGTCCGCTATCGGCCGATTGGAGCCTCTCAATTGCTTCGCAAAAATATTTGGGTGTATGGTGTTGGTGGACTGATTGCGCCTTTTATTGGAATCAAGTTGATCGATTTGCTTTTAGTTGTTTTAGGAGTTGCCTGATATGAAACATCTTCGTCCAGCGCTGGTTTCCCTAGTCTTATTCACCGTGCTGACGGGATTGGCTTATCCCGCGCTGATCACTGGCTTAGCTCAATTGATTTTTCCAAGACATGCCAATGGAAGTTTACTTCGTGATTCAAAAGAAAGTGTCATCGCTTCCGAGTTGATTGGCCAGTCTTTTTCCGATCCAAAGTATTTTTGGGGGCGTCTATCAGCGACAAGTCCTATTCCCTATAGCACAGCTTCTACGGGATCGAATTATGGGCCGATGAATCCAGCACTTCTCGACGCCGCCAAAACGCGCATCAGGGCATTGAAAAATGCGGATCCAGAAAACCGCTCTCTCATTCCCGTTGATTTGGTTACCGCTTCCGCAAGTGGTTTAGATCCACATATCAGTATCGCTGCCGCCCAGTATCAAGCTTCTCGCGTTGCGCGCGCGCGCGGAATCGAGCTTGCGAAGGTACAGCAGCTCATTACTGCGAATACGCAAGAACGCACTCTTAAAGTTTTCGGCGAAGCGCGAGTGCATGTACTGCGATTAAACCTGGCTCTAGATTCATTATGATGAGACTTCGTGATGAGTGATGGCCGTCCAGATCCCAGCGAACTCCTACAAAAGGTTCAAGAGCAAGAACGACAGAGTCGCCGTGGAAAGTTGAAAATCTTTTTCGGACCTTGTCCGGGTGTAGGGAAAACCTATGCCATGCTACGAACAGTTCGAAAGTTGACAGAGCAAGGAGTCGATGTACTCGTTGGCTATGTTGAAGTTCACAAACGCGCCGACACAAAAGCCCTTCTGCTCGGACTAGAAATCCTTCCTCGAAAGACCTTGGACTATCGCGGTACCAAGCTCGAAGAATTCGATCTAGAAATGGCACTCGAGCGACGACCACAAATTTTGGTCGTTGATGAGCTCGCCCACACCAACACTCCCGGCTCTCGTTACAACAAACGCTATGAAGATGTGCAAGCGTTACTGGAAGCAGGAATCAATGTCTACACGACATTAAATGTGCAACATTTAGAAAGTCTCAACGACGTCGTTTCTGAAATTACTGGCATTTCCATTCGCGAAACAGTGCCCGATGCGATTTTTGAACAAGCGGATGAAGTCGAGCTCATCGATTTGCCTCCGGATGCGCTCTTAGAACGATTGCATGAAGGGAAGGTCTACGTTCCGGAAGCCATTTTGAATGCGGCCTCCAACTTTTTTCGCAAAGGGAATCTCACGGCTCTGCGCGAGTTGGCGCTTCGCAAAACCGCCGAGTGGGTCGACATTCAAATGCGGCTCTATAAAAAGGAGCATGGCATTCATAAGGTTTGGCAGACGGGAGAAAGAATTCTCGTTTGCATCGCTCCCAATTCTCTTTCGCCAAAATTATTGAGAGCTTCGAAACGTCTCGCCGTGGGATTGCACGCGGATCTGATTGCACTCTATGTCGAAACGCCTAAGACTTTGCGCCTGCCTCAGAAAAGTCGCGATTGGGTGGTTCAAACTCTCAAGCTCGCAGAAAGTTTGGAAGCAGAAACCGTTACCGTCACGGGAATCTCCGTTGCCGAGGAAGTGGTGAGCTACGCCCGCTCGCGCAATGTCAGCAAAATTGTCATTGGAAAATCTCCGAGTTCTCGTTGGAGAGAAAGGCTTTTTGGCTCCACCGTTTCTGAATTGATTCGCCGCAGTGGCGAGCTCGATGTCTACGCAATTCAGGCCGAGGCCGAAGAATCTGTCCCTGAAGTGGACAAAACGATTACGCCGACTCCCTTAGGTTGGCGACCATATGGTTTTGTTGTTGGGATTGTTGCTGCTCTGACTGGGCTCTCGGCGCTGTTGCGACCTTGGTTTGATCTCTCCAATATCGCGATGCTCTATCTCTTGGGCGTTTTGGTCAGCGCGATTTTTTTGGGGAGACGTCCTTCGATCTTGGCTTCGGTTCTCAGTGTGGCGGCTTTCGATTTTTTCTTTGTGGCGCCGCGTTTGAGTTTTGCGGTTTCCGATACTCAATATCTGATCACGTTTTTGGTCATGCTCGCCGTGGCGCTAGTGATCTCACGATTCACGACTCGAATTCGAGAGCAAATGGATGCGGCTCGAGAGCAAGAAAGGCGAACTGCAGCGCTTTTTGCCGTGACACGAGAGTTGGCCGCTTCCAGAAATACTGAGGAGATTCTCGAAGCCTCTTCACGGCATTTGCGCGAGGTCTTCGATTGCAGTGTGGCGTTCTTGATTCCGGATTCCCATGGCAAGCTCGCAATTTCTCCGAGTGACAAAACCGCTTATGAAATCGATTCCACGGATCTAGGTGCCGCGCAGTGGAGTTTTGAACATGGGAGTTCGGCGGGTTTGGGAACGAATACTTTGCCGGCGGCTCACGGGTTTTATATTCCTTTATTCGAGTCCAAGGGAAAAATGGGCGTTGTCGGTTTACGACCGCACAAAACCGAACAACTTTTAACTCCGGGGCAAATTCAATTGCTCGAAACTTTCATGAAACAAATCGGTCTCGCGCTGGAACGTGCGAGCTTGATTCAAGAAGCGCAGCATGCGCAATTGCAGGCAGAAACTGAGCGAGTTCGCAGTGCCTTGTTGAGTTCAGTCTCGCATGATTTGCGCACGCCGCTCGCGACAATCACAGGCGCCGCGAGCGCTCTACAAGAAAACCCCAACACTCTCGATGCTCAAACGCGTCAGGCCTTCATCCAATCGATTTACGAAGAAGCGGGAAGGCTAAATCGTTTGATCGAGAATCTCGTCTTCGCGACTCGTTTAGAAAGCGGTTCGATCAAGCTGCGACGTGATTGGGTTTCAATGGAAGAAGTCGTAGGTTCCGCGCTGGCTAGAATGAAAGAATCCATCGGCGAGAGACAGATGCAGACAGTTTTAGACGAAGATCTTCCTTTGGTGCGCGGTGACGGACTTTTGTTAGAGCAAGTCATTGTCAATCTGGTCGAAAATTCGCTGCGCCATACTCCAGAAAAAACTCCGCTCGAGATTTCCTCCTTTATCAAAGAGGGAAATGTGCTAACTCGCGTACAGGATCACGGCCCTGGGTTGCTTCGAGGTGAAGAGGAAAAAATCTTCGAGCGATTTTAT
>CAZMYG010000197.1:0-4639 GCA_964570465.1 uncultured Planctomycetales bacterium | reverse complement strand
GATTCTCCTCTTGCCATGGATTTGGAAAATGACGGAACTATTCTCTTAACCGGTCGATTTCGCCAAACCGTCGATTTCGATCCCAATACAGGCGAAGCCTTGAGAACAGCACCCTCTCTGTTTGGAAACAGTTTTACTGGCTTGTATGAACTCGTTCCTCCGGCAGCGGACCAAAATGAAAATGGGGTTCCGGATGTTTGTGAAACAGGGATTGTCGATTCCATTCCTGCGCATAATAGAGTTGATGCTCGCCAACCTTTTCCGATTCAAGGCGGAAACGCGCAAGGAATGCAGAGTTTCCAATTCTTCTTTGCCTTCCAAGCAGAGAATCTCACCGCGCAAGATTTTCTTGTCAGTGAACTAGGTGGCGATGGTATTGCGCCGGCGATTTCGAACTTCTCGCATCCAACCGCAAACAGCGTCCAGATCATTTTGCAAACACCACTAGAACCAGAAACTTGGACTAGCTTCACGCATCTTCCAAGTGCTACTAACGTTCGCTTTGGCTATTTGCCCGCGGATGCGAACGGTGATGGCAACGCTTCAGCCGTAGACATTTTGGCTCTCATCGATTCACTCAATGGGGTCACACCACGACCCATTGAGTCAACCGACATCGACCGAAGCGGCGTTGCAAACCCTGCAGACATTCTCCGTTTAATCGATTTGCTCAATGGCGCTGGACCCTACGATCCGTACTTAGGCCATAGTTTGCCGTAATTGTCTTTGGAGATGAGCCCCGCTTTTGAAACAATTACTTCATGGTTTTTTCATTTTTCAAACATCGTCTCATGACTAGAATCTCGTGGCTCAAAATCTCTAAGTCACCTTCTTTTGGGGGAGTAAACCACTATGCGCAATCAACCTCTAACGTTCTTCTCTTTGCTCGTTTTTTTCACATTTACAAATCTTGGGAAGGCTCAAGACTGTAACAACAATGGAATCCCTGACGAGCAGGAAATAAGTCGAGAAAATCACACTCTCGATTGGGTGAACACCTACGAACCAACGGGAACGGGCTCTCCATTTGTTCATATAGCCGACACCGCTATCGATCATGAAGGCAATTTGATTCTGATGGGAATATTCAAAGGCAGCGTTGACTTCGATCCGACAGAAGGCACCGATATTCGCAATTCCAGCGCGGCTTCGAGCATTGACCTCTATATCTCGAAACTCAGCTCCGAAGGAGCCTATCTCTGGACAAAAACTTTCGGGGGCACCGCAGAGACCCAGGGCACTGCCCTCGCAATCGATTCGCAGAATCAGATTATTGTGACAGGAACAATTAAAAACATCGCGAGCCTGAATCAGGGTTTTGTCCGAAAGCTAAACGGTAGCAATGGCAACACAATCTGGAATCTCACCTTAGGAACTTTTGCCCAGGGGTTTGCTAAACCAAGAGCCGTAGTCGTTGACTCACAAGATCAAGTATTTCTCAGCGGAGAATTTTATGGGAATATCGATTTCGACCCCAGCGCAGGAGGCACAGATTTTCACGACGCCGAAGGGACTTCCACGAGTTTCAGCGACGCATTCTTAACCAAATTTTCGTCGACAGGGACTTACTTTTGGACCCGCTCGTTTGGGGGGGCTCAAATGGCAGTTTGTGCAGACCTCGCTATCGATTCGACGAACACGTTACTTCTCGTGGGAGGGTTTTTGGGTTCTGTAGACTTCGATCCGGATCCAAAAAATGAGGATATCGAAGAAGCACCGCTTGGAGGTGCTTTTCTCAGCAAATTCGATCCTGACGGGTTCTATTTAGGAGGTCATCGGCAGATTCGAAATGACGGCAGCTACTTTAGTCTGAACTATCTCGCAATAGACAGCCAAGATTCCGTTTTCCTCGGATTCATCTTTAGTGGACAACCAACGGACTTTAATCCAGACCCCTTCGCCGAGGACATTCATTCCAGCGCTGGCGGACATGATGTGGCCATTTCCAAGTTCCTCTCTGACGGTAGTTATCAATGGACTCGAAGCATCGGAGGAATCGGGGCGGATTACTTGCTCAGCATGGAGATCGATTCGTCTGATTCTGTGTTGTTTGCCGGTTTCTTTATCTTTACCGTCGATTTTGATCCTGGAATCGGGACGGACTTTCGCACACCGACACCCGCTTCGAAGAGCGACATTTTCCTGTCGCATCTTTCCTCCTCTGGAAATTATCTGGGGGCGTTGACTTTGGGGGGTAGCGGTGAGGATGCGGCATATTCCATTGCCCCAGGACCAAATCGACAAAATTACTTGACTGGAAAGTTCCAATCGACCATCGATTTCGATCCAACGGGAGGACAAACTCTGCGAACGACTGCATCGACAATCGGGGGCGCTTTTGTTGCTCGATTTCCCTTTGTTCCTCCCGCTCCCGATCAGAACGGAAATGGCGTTCCAGACGAATGCGAAGCCGGGATTGTAAACTCGATTCCTCCAGACAATACGATCGACGCCAGACAACCATTCCCAATCGGAGGCGGTCCAGCTCAAGGGATTCAACTCATCGAATTTGAGTTTGGATCCTCGATCATCGGGGCGACTCCACTTGATTTTTCGATCACAGAGGAGGGCGGTGACGGTGTCGTTCCTTTGATTTCTCTTTTTGCCTTGATCATCGATACGAGGATCCGGATTCAACTGGATTCGCCCATTGAAGTGGGCGCCTGGACGGTTTTCACTCATTTGCCCAGCAATACCAGCGTGCGACTGGGCTATCTCCCTGCGGACGCTAACGGCGATGGCACGGCTTCTGCCGTAGACATTTTGGCTCTCATCGATTCGCTCAATGGGGTCACACCGAGACCAATCGAGTCGACCGACATCGACCGAAGCGGGATCGCGAACCCTGCTGATATTCTCCGCTTAATCGATTTGCTCAACGGCGCTGGACCCTACGATCCCTATCTGGGGGAAACGCTTCCTTAAGGTTTCACCGCCACCATTTCCTTGGCACGTGCAAGCAATCGCTCACGGAAATAGCCAGCGGGAATCGTTCCCTGTTCCATAAAAAGTTCATGAAATCGCCGGGACGAGAAATTCGGCCCGGCGATTTTTGCGCATGCCGCACGAAGTTCGAGTATCGCCTTTTTCCCCAAGTGATAAGTGATCGCCTGGGTCGGCCATTTGCTATAGCGATAGATCGCGCGCTCGGCATTTTCTAAGACTGCTTTCGCCGTTGCATCATATTCCGCCTTGGATCGCGCGAGAGGAATGAAGGAAACATTCGCAGCAAAGTAATCGACCGCTTCGTTAAAACTCATCAATCCCAAGTGAATTCCCACATCGACACGCACTCTTACGTCACGAAGTAATTGCCAATTGAGCTGATAAAGTCTTTCTTCATCCGTGTAAAAACCGTTATGCGAGTCCAATTGAGGCTCGGCCATCAACTCCTCTGCGTAAAGTGCCCAGCCCTCTGCAGCCATACTGTCCTCCCACATGGAGCAAGTATCTTCTACACTTCCCGGAGTAAGCCAACGAATTGGAGAAATCGCGCTCGCATGAGCATTCATGTATTGGTAATGCCAATCGTGTCCGGGGAAGCCTTCGTGCGCGCAGAGATCTGCTAATGAATGGCGATTGCTCTCCGCAAGTTGTGCGGGATCATTGCCTGTCGGAGTGAGATAGAAACGACCGACACCAGTTTTCTTGAATGGAGGTGCGGGGTAATAAGCAGCTTCAATTGCAGAACGTAATTGCGGCGGCGTTTCCACAATGTCGAGCTTGTAATCCGCAGGCAAATCGAAGAGTTGATGTTTGCGGGCATATTCAATCAAAGCAGAAGAACGTTCTTTGCACCACGCCAACAATTGATCATCGCTTGAGGGGCTATCCTTACCCAACGCATCCATTACTGCGCGCGTGCCAGAAGCTTTCTCTTCATCTGTTCCAAAAATCAAACCGAGATCTCGCTTCTTCGCGATTTTCTCTGCCAAGGCAAACATCAACTTCTGCGTCTCTGCCACTTTTCCAGCAGAATATTGAAACAGATCGCGCGCGCTCGATTCGATGGCGAGATTATTTTTGAGAGCCCAGTTGTACTCGGCCTCGCCCATTTGAAAACTTTCTTTGCGCGGCAAATTGGCGAGAAAGTCTCTATATCCAAGATAGGAAGTAGAAGCCTTCACCCCGGCGCGCTCGATCAAATTGAGAACACGCGGCCCAAATGAAGAGCCTTGCAGATACTGCGCAGCCTGCTTCGCAAGATCCTCTCCAAAAAACTTCGCATTTGCTTGTGCTGCAGAAATTCCGTCTCGCTCGATCATTTTTCCGTCGGCGTAAACGCCCGCTGTAACTCCAGCCGACAAATTTTCCTGAGCCACAAATAAATAAATAGGAATCGCCTCCACTCGCGCACTCAAGGCTTCCCATTCTTTTTCACTTCCGAGTCCACCATCCGTGCGAGGACTCATTCCTTGAATTGCCCAATCCACACCGCGCGCGGGTTCAGAAGTATAGGTTTCCACGCAGCGAAGCTGATGTTTGCGGGTTTCTGTCAACCTCAGAAGAAATTGAATCTGTGCTTGCATCACAGCAAGATCGATTTTCTCGTCGGCGCTTAAAGATTTTTGCTTCACGGCTTCGAGCTCGCGAGAAATCTCTCGATAGAAACGATTTTCATCCTCGATGGCTTTTGGGC
>CAZMYG010000196.1:0-4716 GCA_964570465.1 uncultured Planctomycetales bacterium | reverse complement strand
GCAACTTCCCCGCAACGGAAATGATGTAACACTTCACCCAATCCAATATTCGGTGAGGCACAATCCGGACAAACTTCGCGATAGTTCAAGTTGTAACGATCGCAGTGAGGACAAACATGTATCGTGTCGTGAAAGCGCCTGGAGAAGAAACCCATTTTCACGAGATCGTTTGGCCAGGCTTCAAGTGCGTCGTTGAAGAAAATTCCGCAAAGTGGATAGGAGTAACCGTAAGGCGAAGCAATATCCGGCTGTGCTTCGATTCCCTGCAAGCCACGGCTCGTCAGAAAACGCAGAAAATGAACGATGGCGCTGTCGCCTAAATCATCCGGTTGATCGAGCGGAGTAAACGCAGCCAAAGCATCATGAATGCGATGCATTTTTTCTTCGATCGCTTCACGTTGATCTGCAAGTACGTCAGCACCTGGAACAAGTACTTTGCCAGAAACGGCAATGCAGGAGAGGGCCGTCTTGGGATAACGACGGAGCAAGCGAACGCCATGGAGTACCCGCGGACCTACGAGCAAGAGCACCGTATCGGGCCCCATTTTCTCGAGTCCGCTTTGTAGAAAATCTTCTGGGGCAAAGAAACGCGGAGTCCGCCCACCATGTAACCAGTCCGGCAGATCGGTCTCTTCTTTTGGAGCCCCGCAAAAAATTAGGATCGGCTTCACTTCCTATGCTTTCCTGGCGTGCCTCATAGGGACACGTCCGGAACCTAGATCGGCAAAGCATCTAAAGGCTCTAAAGCACGGAATTGAGCGAAACCCTTGAAAAACTGGCAATTAGAAATGAATCTCTTTATTTGCCATGAAATATCTAATATATTTTGGATCTTCCAAAACAGAACGGCTCAGGAGAAACATCGCATGAATTACAAGAATCTCGCTTTCGCCCTCGTGATCGGCCTTTTTACAAGCAACGCCTTTGCGCAAAAAATCTATTGGGCTACTTTCAGTCCGAACCATATCCGGCGCAGCAACTTGGATGGATCCGGGATCGAAAATCTTGTTCCAGAGAACGCACAAGGACTCGTTCTGGCTCCTTCCTTGGGAAAAATGTTCTGGGCTGGATCGGAAAAAATCCGCACCGCACAGCTCGACGGATCACAAGCGCAAGATTTTCTTCCCCAGAACTTTTCCTCTCCCAGAGTTATCGATTTTGACGCCGCGACAGGAAAGCTCTATTGGTCAGTACAACTTCCGCAAAGCCCGATCACCCGCGCCGTCCAACGAGCAAATTGGGACGGATCGAATCTGGAAACGGTAGCGACTCTGGTTGCTTCGACTCCACTGAGTCCCATATTTAGAATCCAATTAGATTTCGCTGCGGGAAAGGCTTATTGGGTAGAGCTTCACTATACACAGCCAACCTGGAGCGCAATTCATCGAACAGATTTTGCCTCGGGGAATACGGAAACTCCAATCGTGAGCACTACACAATCGGCGACGATTGGAGAGTTCGGATTGGACTTAGCGAACGGAAAAATCTACTACTCGTTGAATGATCTGATCGTTGCTAGCGGAAGAATTCGCCGAGCAAACTTAGATGGCACTCAGAATGAACTCCTTTTCTCCACAGGATTGAACTCTCAACTGCTTTCGTTTTCTCCCGATCCACAAAATCAAGAACTGTATTTCTCGCAGGTTTTTTTCTCTTCTCCTCCACCATCACGCGTTGCATTGCGCCGCGCAGCGTTGAATGGCAGCAACGTTCAAGACGTGATTCATTCATTAGATGGCGCAGCAAACTCCATCGTCGTCAATCGCAGCGCTCACATTCTTTCGAGCAATCCCAGCGCTTGCGCGATTGATGCGAGACAGCCTTATTCCATCAATGGACAGAATCCCACAGGCTGGGGCGGGATCGAACTCAACTTTACTGCGAGTCTAGCAAACGCAACCGACGGAGATTTTGAAGTTCAAATCGACCGCTTAGGAGAAAACCCCCAAATCTTTGTTCCTGATATTCTCTCCGCTAGTCAAACGGTACTACTCTCGTTTGGACAATTCCCAAATATCCGAATCATGAGTCCTGGTGAGCGCTTCACTATCAAACATTTAGGAAGTGGGACAAAAGTTTCGATCGGATATCTTCCTGCGGACGCTAATAACGACGGACTGAGTAATTCCGTTGATATTTTGAAACTGATCGACGCTCTCAATGGAATCGTGCAGCCTCCCTACGCGATCTGGCAGACCGACATGGATCGATCTGGCCAAGGAAACCCCGCCGATATTTTAAGATTGATTGACCTTCTCAACGGCGCAGGAGCATACGAGCCTTGGTTAGGCCAATCGTTGCCGGATTGCTTGTCAAAAATGCCCTAAAACGGATGCCCTGAAAAAGCAGACAACACAGCCAAAATATCGTCAATAGAAACTTGACCATCCGGGCTTCCATTTGCTCCAACGAGATCTGAGCCAAGCTTATCTTCACAGAAGCTGCATGAATCTGCGAAATCGCTGAGCACTTCCAAAATATCATCGAGATTTACCAAGCCATTGCCTGGTTCCTTGGCATCGCCCCAGACTCCGGTATTGGCAAATGTTGGATCGGAAGGCTGTTCGACTGAACTTAGCTGCAGAGCGCGAATTTCGTAGCCCGTTGAGGGAATGATCTGAGCACCGTGAACATAGACAGTGCCCCATTGAATAGGCGTTTGTACTACGGGTGTTGTGCCAAGCGATCCATCCGCCTGAATGAATTGGCTCGGTGAAGACACAAACTTCAAGGCGATTGCTTGTTTTCCTGGAGCAGGCGTAACGGCGAGATAACGGCAGCCTACGCTCTGTACTAGAGGACTCGGCACTGTCGCGGCTGCATCATCCGCGATCGCCAGACCACCTACTTCGTAATGTGGAGTTGGCCCTAGGAAAATCGTTTCGGCTGAAGAACCGTCGAGATTGCAACGGTAAATGTTAGTAGGACCACCCCCGTCTACAAACGGGGTGGCTGAAAAATAGATCTTCCCTCCGGCTTCATCCAATGCCAAAGCGTTAATGGCTCCGTTGGGAATTTGGTAAATTTCTGTGGAACCAGCTCCCAACATATTTGCCCTATAAATTCTCCTGCAGCTTGTATTGCTATAAAAGATCTGATTCAAAGTCGGAGACACGACAAGATCTCCCCAATGACATCCAGGCAAGGGAAAAGGAACAATCGATTGATTATTGCTTCCATCTAAATTGGCCCTTCGAATTCTCGTACTACTGAAGGATGACTCCCTCTCTATCCAATAAATCTTATTTTCCAGAGGCAGCACAGAGATTCCTCTAAGGATTTCGACGGTTGTAGTAAACAAAGTTTCTAAACTAGAACCATCGGAGTTCATACGCCGCAGCTTTGCTGTCTCAGAAAAACCAAGCTCAGGAAAGTAGAGCTCCCCGCTCAAAGAATCCACGGCAAGGGAACTAGGCGCATCGAAAATAGAACCCGAAAAAATTGTTTCTACATTGCTGCTGCCCCAATAAGCAGTTTGGATGAAACCAACGCTACTGATCCAATACAATCTTCTGCCCACGGGATCTACGGCAATCTCATCAGGAATATCCAAACCTTGAAGTAATGTCTCAACATTGGACCCATCAAGATTGGATCGCATGATTTTCCCATCAACGCGATCGGCCCAATAGAGCTTCTGAGCCAAGGCAACAGGCGAAAACAAACCCGAGCCCAGAATGGTGACCAAGACCAAAAAACGACGGAAGGCGCTTTGATATTGCATAGCTTTATCTCCTATCTGCAAATCAAAGCGCTGTCTAGAGATTCAAGGGGACAGAAATTTTCTTATGTTTTTGGAACCTGCCCCAATTCGGGATGTTCTTTGTAAAAGTCTTGGATAATGTTCCAAGCCTGCTCTGGAGTGGACGCATAGCGGAAAAGGTTGACATCGTCCGGATCCACCATGCCTTCGTCGACGAAAACATCAAAGTTGATGAGTTTGCTCCAATACTCTTCGCCAAAAAGAATGATGGGCAATTTTTCGACCTTGCGAGTTTGAACCAAGGTCAGCAATTCGAAAAATTCATCCATGGTGCCGAAACCGCCAGGAAAAATGACTAGCGCCTTGGCCAACATGGCGAGATGCATTTTGCGAATCGAAAAATAGTGGAATCGGAAACAGAGTTCTGGAGTGATAAAGGGATTCGGTTCTTGCTCAAAAGGCAGAGTAATGTTGAAGCCAATCGTCTTTGCGCCCACATCATCGGCGCCGCGATTCGCAGCCTCCATCGCACCAGGGCCACCGCCAGTAACAATCACATAGTCGAGATATTCGTGTTTTTCGCTCTGGCAAGCCTCTGAAACGATTCGGCCAAACTCGCGCGCTTGCTCATAATATTTAGAGGATTTCTGCATGCGCTTGGCAACCTTAAGTTTGAAAGCTAACTCTTTGTCCTTTGGACTTTTCTTGGCGAGTTTTTCGAGTTTCGCGACCTTTGCCTCAGCCGCTTGTGGATCAGGAATACGCGCACTCCCGAACACGACAATCGTCGAGCGAATATTTTGCTGAAAGCAAACCAAGGAAGATTTGAGCAACTCAAGTTGGATTCGCACTGGGCGCAGCCAAGAATCGCGAATGAACTCGGGATCTTCAAAGGCAATGCGATAGGAAGGGGATTTTTTTAGAATCTCAATACGTTCTTCTTTGGATAAACCCATGATTTAGCCTCTCTGTTGGAAAGAACACTATCGGCATTTTTCCCGTGGCGGTAGAGC
>CAZMYG010000195.1:0-4773 GCA_964570465.1 uncultured Planctomycetales bacterium | reverse complement strand
TTGATCCAATATCGATAGAGTAGTCCGGGGCTTGCGCTTGTGTCGTCAAAGGGACTCGCATTGTCCGTTCCAATCTGTGTTGCGCTTTGAGGATTGGAAAGTTGGCTTCTCCAAATCGAATAACTATTTGCCCCAGCAGAAGCGTTCCAGCGGATTCGAACTCGATCACAAAAACCAGGACTGTCTGTTGTCACTTGAGTTGGTGCTTGAGGGGCGCTTTGATTTTGAAAACTTGTAAAAGAACTTAATATCCCACTGCCGCAGGCATTTTGAGCTTGCACCCAATAATAGTTCGTCACTCCAGAGAAAGGGTTCGTGTCGGTGTACGGGCTAGCATTGTCATTAGCCAAAAAACTCGCCGTTGAAGAAATCGGACTCGTACTGCGCAGCACTCGATAATTGCTCGCTCCGGGAACATTTGCCCAAGTAATTTGAACTTGATTGCAAGATCCTCCAAAGGAAGCGCTCAAATTTTGCGGTACGCCTGGAGCTACGCCGCGCATGCCGGTATCGGGAGAGCCCGGTTCACTATTTCCGCAGGAAGCAGTGGATTGAATCCAATAGAAGTAAATATTGCCTGCCTGAGTATTGAAGTCGTCAAAACTATTTGAAGCGGTCGTTCCGAGATAAGTAGCAGAATTAAAATTTAAATTCGTGTTGCGCCAGACCTTGAAAGAAACGAATCCCAATTGGTTTTGCCACTGGAGTCGGATGCGATCACAGAAACTCCCGTCGCTGGCGGAGAGTCCCGTGGGAGAGGCTAAGGGACAATCACATTCATCTGGGAGTCCATTCGAATTTGTGTCTGCGCTATTGCCCAGAGCGATATCCGTGCAATCCGAAACAGAGTTTTCATTGCAATCCGAAGGACTCGGCGCCGGGATCACTTGCAATTCCGGACGCAGATTAATCAGAGTGGCTAAAGCTCGGTTGTATTGCCCAGTTGAAAACTGATCTCTACAGGCAGGAGTAGAGTAGGACATGTAATTGTGTGTATCGGGATCGTAGAAATCGCCGTGTGGATCTTGGTCATCTCCCCAATAAAGACAGGTACTGTCGACGACTCCACTGAGATCAGGATCCGCTGGTGTATCGCAAATCAAATCTCCGGCGACTGAACAATTACTTCCATCGACATATTCGCTGCCATAAGCAGTTGTGTGTGTGTGGTATAGATCGAAGTAGTGACCAAACTCATGGGGCAAGGTCGATAAATTCGAAGGAGGCATGGCGTTGATATTCACAACGACTCCTTGCACCGGGCTTGTGGTAAAGGAAGAAATCCCTCTGATTCCACCTAAATAGGTCAGATAGAGATTGATCGCATTGGGAACAGGACGAATCAAACGAAGTTCATTGAGTTCGGAGACACCTTCGTCGTAGTAATCAATGTAGGCCAGATCGTCGTCATCGATGAAGTCGATCGGGCCTACGAGGAAGAATTGAATGCCGATTTGTAGATAGCTCTCATTGAGAGTGCTGATTCCTGTGCAAAGCAAATTACTAGGAAAGCCTCCGCTTCCATCGGCGTTGCGAACGATATGAATTGCGACCGGTACATAATGTGTTTGGATTGCCTGATCCCAAAGCGAGAGATAGTAAAGGCCTTGTAATTGGTTTTGTTCTAAAAGGACTCGCTCCTCCGCTGTAGGGCTTGTTGCACATTCTTGCACAGAAATTTCGCTGACCGGTTTTTGTGCCGATGTGATGCCGGACCCAAGAACAATTCCAAGAATCAAAGAATTTAAGGACATGTCGATCTCCTTCCTGTTCTGTAATTACTCACGTTGCTTGTGTTGCAGCCGCTTTGAGCTTTCACCCAATACCAATAGAGCACTCCAGGTTGAGCAGTCGTGTCTGCGAAAGAGTTGTTAGTTGAATTGCCAATAACGACGGCAGTGTTCCCATTAACGGAATTGTTGCGAAGAATGAGATAGTGCGAGGCTCCTGGCACTGCATTCCAATTCAATTGGACGCGATCGCAGAAGTTGTAAGAGGTAGACAGACCTGTGGGAGCAGAAACAGTGTTTCCAGCGAATCCACTATCAGAAACACTTGCCGCGCTCGTTCCACAGTCATTTGCCGCTTTGATAAAGTAGTAATAACTTACTCCTTCTTCCACATTGGAATCGTTGTAAGGACTCTCCACGTCATTTGCGATCCAAGCGGCAGTCGACTCATTATTGATCGTACTGCGATAGATTTTGTAAATTGTGGCGCCTGAGCTGACGGGCCAAGACACTTGAATGCCCTGACACAAACTTCCATCTGTCGCTACAACGGGTCCTTGCATGATGGGAGTCGAAGAGCGATAGCCAGAATCGGGGGCACTAAACACACTGCCGCCGCAAGAATTCATGCTTTTCACCCAATAGAAATAAACACCCGTACCAACACCAAAATCTTCGAAGAGTGTGGTCGAGCCGTTAGCGACTAGTTGAGCAGTATTGGAGTTGTTGGAGCTGCTACGCCAAATCGAGTAAAGGCTAACGCCAGGTACTGCGGACCAACTCACCTGGATTTTATTGCAGAAAGTTCCGTTGCTTGCCTGGACATTGTTGGGCGCCGTGTTTGGGGTTGTTGCACGGAAGCCTTCTGCAGAATTTGAAAACAGGCTGATTCCACAATCGTTCTGCGCTCGTACCCAGTAGAAATAATGAGTTCCAGCTGTGGCAGTAGAGTCTTGAAAGGGGCTTGCAGCACTAGTTCCTACTTGCGCCGCTGTATTGGAGTTGTTGATTGCGCTTCGCCAAATGCTGTATTGGCTCACTCCTGAAACTCCAGACCAGGAGATCTGAACGTAGCTGCAAGAACTTCCACTACTCGCTGCAACATTGCTCGGGTTGAGAGGGACGGCCCTACGGTAGCCATCATTCGCAGCAGATGCAGTGCTGATGCCACAGTCATTTTCAGCTTTGACCCAATAGAAATAGGTGATTCCAGGCTGTGCGCTCGTGTCGTTGTAGGGGCTTGCTCCGTCGACGGCGAGTTGTTCTGCGGTGGTGGGATTGTTCGTCGTGTTGCGATAGATTCGATAGGAGTCTGCGCCGGGGACATCATTCCAACTCACTCGTACGCGCTCGCAGTAGTTGCCATCCGTCGCCGAAAGATTCACTGGCGTCGCGGGAGCCCCGCGGAATCCGCTATTCGAGGCCGAGAAGGGACCGATGCCACAAAGGTTTTCGGCTTTCACCCAGTAGAAGTAATTTGTCGATGCGCTCGCTTGCACATCTTGAAAAGGGGATTGTAGGTCAATGCCGATTTCGATGGCGCTTGAGCTTTCATTGGTTGTGCTGCGGAAAATGCGATAACGGGTTGAGCCTTGAACTCCGGTCCAAAAGACTTGCACGTACTCGCAGTAATTGCCATCGCTGGCATTAACCTGGGTTGGTGCACCGGGGATGTTGCCTCCAGTTCTCGATCCAAGATCTGGTGAGCTTAGATTACTCTGCACTCCACAAGCGTTAACAGTGCGAACCCAGTAGAAGTAATTTGCCTGAGCAGCTCCATTGAGGTCCTGAAAGTTCGTGTTTGCGGTCGTTCCGATCAAATCTGCAAACTGAACGAAGAGACTTGAGTGGCGATAGATTCGATATTGGGCTGCACCTGGGACGGCATTCCATTGCAATTCAACACGATCGCAAAAGCTCGAATCGGATGCGATGACCCCGGTTGGCGGCGAAGGAAATGCACGAAAGCCGCTGTTGCTCGATCCAAAAGTACTCAGTCCGCAAGAGTTCTGAGCTTGAACCCAATAATAATAAGGGACTCCGGGATCCGCGTTCAAATCATCGAAAGGGGTTCCGTTCGTGTCGATTCCAATTTGAACAGCGTTTGTGATTGAGGGCGTATTCGAACGGAAAATTCGATAACTTGAAGCACTCGAAACATTTGCCCAACTCACTTGTACTTTTTCACAGAACTGTCCATCAGAGGCAGAAACATTGGCGGGAGCGGAAGGAATCGAAAGATTCGATCGAGAACCAGTGTCCGACAAACTTCCTAATATTGCCTGACAGTCTTCGTTTTGCCCCTGAACCCAGTAATGGTAGACAGCTCCCGCAGCGACATTGAAGTCTACAAACGGAGAACTAAGGCTCGTTCCAATCTGAATTGCAGAGTTAATCTGAGAGCTAGTTCCGCGCAAAATACGATAGCTCTCGGCAGCAGTGACATGATTCCAACGAATCTCGACGCGATCGCAGAAAGTGGCATCGCTTGCGCGCAGATCCGTTGGCCCTGGAAGAAAAGAAAGCCGCAGTCCTAATTCAGCTTCGGTGAAATCGCTTTCTCCGCATTCGTTTTCTGCATTGACCCAATAGAAGTAAGGAACTCCTGGAGTCCCGGAGAAGTCGGTGAAGCCTGGAGTAGATTCTTCGCCGAGCTCTTCAGCGAAAAAGGGATCTTCTTCCGAGTTTCGGAAAACGCGATAGCGCGTTGCAGTAAGGCTCGGAGCCCAGGTCAGCGACACCCGATCGCAATGAGCGCCATAGGATGCAGTCAATTCCTCTGGTGTTTCCGGCGGATCCGTGCAATTACCTTCAAGAGCAGGTGGGAGAAGTTCTTTTTGCGCAGAACGTTCCTTCACTGTTTCATCAATTAGAGTGAGTGATGAGATTCCCAATAGACAGAGAGTCCATGCTTTCATATTGATTTCCTTAATGTTGTGAAAAAGTTTGATTTGCTAGTCGCAGTTCAATCGCTTTCCCGTTTTGTAATTACTAACGTTGCTTGTGTTGCAACCGCTTTGAGCTTTGACCCAATACCAATAGA
>CAZMYG010000194.1:0-4785 GCA_964570465.1 uncultured Planctomycetales bacterium | reverse complement strand
AAGAATCGCTTGAGCAATTTCATCAGATAGGAAACTTCATAGGAGGGTCGTTTCCAATTTTCAGAAGAAAAGGCATAGAGAGTCAGAGTTTCGACTCCAAGCTTGGCGCATTCGGTTGTGATCTCGCGCACCGCCTGAACTCCCGCTTCGTGACCACCGACTCGCATGAGCCCGCGCCTTTGCGCCCAACGCCCATTGCCATCCATGATCACCGCAATGTGGCGGGGAATTTTCTCGAAAGGATTTCCGTTTTGGCTCATGCCTTTACTCGGGCAGGCACGGCTGCACTGACTCGATGAATCATTTGGCGACGATCCGGGCCTACCGATACATCTGAAAGATTCACGCCTAACTGCTTCTCCAAAAACTCGACATAGTTCCGCGCAGCGGCGGGCAATTTTTCATAAGAAGTTTCTGCGGAAATATCTTCCTTCCAACCAGGGAAGGATTGATAGACCGGTGTGATTCCGCCCATGTCTGCGCGTTCGGCAGGATACTCCTTGCGCTCTACTCCGTCGACCCGATAAGCCACGGCAACTTTGATTTCCTCGAAACCGTGCAAGACATCGAGATTGGTGACCACAATGCGATCCACACTGTTCAAATCCACGGCATAGCGAACGGCGAGCAAATCAAACCAACCACAGCGTCGCGGTCGGCCCGTGGTTGAGCCATATTCCTTGCCTTGTTCGCGGATCTTGTTTCCGATGGCACCCAATTCTTCTGTGAGAAATGGGCCTTCGCCAACGCGAGTGGAGTAGGCCTTGATCACGCCAACCACTTCATCGAGTCGTCGCGCGGGGAAACCAGAACCGGAGCTAATTCCATTTACGCCTGTCGAAGAAGAAGTGACATAGGGGAAGGTCCCATGATCCAAATCCAGCATCGCCCCTTGAGCGCCTTCGAAAAGTACTCGCTTGCCCTTGGCATAAGCCTCGCGCACCAAACTGCCTCCATCGCAGACAAGCGGACGGATGCGTGGGATCAAAGTGTGCATGTGATCGACAATCTCAGGAATCGCGAGCGGCGCTTCGCCATAAACTTTTTCGATTACGGCGTTTTTCTCGGCGAGTGCAGCGCGAAGCCGCGCGGCAAAGTTTTTCTCATCGAGCATGTCAGCGACACGGATTCCCGTACGCGCAGCCTTATCCGCATAGCAAGGACCAATGCCACGACCTGTCGTGCCGATACGTCCCTCACCCTTCCACTTCTCCGCAAAGCGGTCTAGCAAACGGTGATAGGGCAAAATCAAATGCGCGCGCGCAGAAAGGCGCAGCTTCTTGCCAACCTGAATTCCGCGTTTCTCGAGCCCGTCAATTTCGTTGAGCAAATGCTCCGGATCGACCACCACTCCATTGCCAATCAGATTGATTGTGCCGTCCTGAAGAATCCCAGACGGAATGAGATGAAGTACGAATTTCTCCCCGCCTACAACAACGGTGTGTCCGGCGTTATTCCCCCCTTGATAGCGAACGACGAGATCGGCCTTTTCTGCGAAAAGGTCGATGACTTTCCCTTTACCTTCGTCTCCCCATTGAAGGCCAATGACACTGGTTGCCGGCATATTTTTGCTCTGTAGAAAAAGAAGATTGTTTCGATTTGCACTCTAGCGGTCAAGTGGGCATTCTTGAGAGAAATGGCGTATTACTCGCAACCAACTTGTTCAAAGACGAGTTGCTGAATTGCACCAGCCTCTTCAGACCACAGGAGATTGGGCCAAGAAAGTGCCGGCCTGACCTGCGCACCAGGCCCATCAACAACCGAAATTCTTTCACCAGACTCAATGTCGTAGAGCACGACGTCCCAATTCCCTCCCTGGAATTCTTCACAAACTACTTTGCCTTGGGAGATTCGCGGATTTCTCTGGCCGATATTGTCATTCGTCAATCTTTGAATTTGCCCCGTCGAAATACGGTAGAGATAGATCTCACCTTGATTGATTGACTGATCAACCCAGACCACAAAATCCTCTTCAATATCCATAGAAGGCCTTGGATCAAAGGGCGGCCCCACAATCCATTGCCCGGTCCCATTCGCAATGTCATAGAGAAAAAGATGGCCCTCTTCGAGCCAAATCACATGATTGCCGGAAATCTCTGCTGAGGTTTGCGGCGAGCTGCTGGGTGAAATGAGGCCTTCGCTCTGGCTCAGAAAGTTGTACAGGGCCACCTGAGAAACAAAAACGTCCCCACCAATATTTACATTCTTTGTCCAAATCGCTCGGTCCCCTGAAACCTTGGGATTTGAGGCTGCAAAACCAGGGATATAAATGCGAACGGATTGATCTTGCTCCCAGTTATAGGCCCATATAGATCCTGTTTTTGCCCAAACCACCCGATTCATAGAGATGTCTGGGGAATTGGGAAAGTTCGGGCTTTGCTCGATCACGCGAATTTCTCCCGTTTGAGAATCCCATGCCTTGATGAGTTGAGAAATTCCAGCGATTTCCCGCCAAACCGCTCGAGATCCTGAAATGGCGTAACGCGTTTGACCAAAACCAATCGACTCACTGATTTCAAAGGACCGTCTGATCGAGAACTCTAATTCATCGATGACTTGCTCACCAAACACCGACTCGACAATCAGTCTCAATCGATAGTTTTGTCCAGGACAAAGCTCCGAAGCTTCCCATTCGATCAATAAGTCCTGCACAACTGGACTGGAGACGCTTTGCCCGATCGTAGTCCACTGCGTAGAGTCCGACGGAGAATATTCAAATCGATAAGAACTAAATTCAGCACCTGAAGCAGTTCCAAAAATTAAAAGAGGAGATTCTAAAATTTCTACCGTTTCCCCATTCGTCGGATTGCTGATCACTGCGCGAAGCCCTGGAGTTTGTCTTGAATAAATATCAAAATTCCCGTTTCTGAAATCACTCCAAACAATCGTGTTCTCGTAAATCGCCGGCTCTCCTTGTGAAGTCCAATGAGAACTAACCATTTGCTGATGCCCTGTAAACAAATCCGCAAAATAGAGATCTTCATGCTGTCCAGGTACAGGAGAGGAAGACCAAACTACCGAATCACCAAATAGCCGCGGTAGTGAAGCACCATTGGATTGAGTCAAACTCACTGTCCATTGCTGGTTGTCCGATAGGTCGATTGCATAAATTCCCCAAGTGCTCGCTTCATTTTCAAGATCTTCCACCCAAAGAACTCGACTTTCCCATAAATCGGCGGGCTCTTGGGCACGAGGCCCAACAAATAAAGGGCTCTCCTCTAACTGAAGGATTCGATACTGATAGATATCGGCATTGCCCTGTCGATAATCAGCCCACACGATTCGGTTGCCCCAGATTTTCGGTTTCTCCTGAACTGCGAGATTCGTAGTAATGCGCCTTTCTATAGCAGTGCTCAAATCGTAGAGATAAATATCAAAATTCCCGTGTCGTTCATCCTGCCAAACAACGCGATTTTCCCAAATCTGGGGCAAAATTTGGCTCGCGCTCGAAGTCGTGATCTGCCGCTCTATATTTGTCAGGAGATTGAAGGCATAGATATCCCAATTCCCATTTCTCTTGTCCTGCCAAACAATCCAGTCGCCCCAGATTGAGGGTGCATAGGAATTCGAATGTGTAATTGCCCGCTCCACTCCAGTGGAAAGGTCGTAAAGATAAATCCCTGTATTGAAGACACCGAAATCGCGCGAATCGACATAAACCACTTGGTTCCCCCAAATATCAGGACTCCACTGCCAAGCCGTATCGTCGGTCACTTGGCGTAATCCGCGTTCGAGAAAAATTTGCACGGCATCTGAATAGCTCTGCCCGTTCGTGTCTTGCGCCTCGAGTTTGAGCCAATAAGAACCGGTCGATAAATCAGTAAGGGGCCAAGTTCCAAGTCTGCCACCTTCAACTGGTCCTTGACGAAGATCTTCGAGTAACTGCCACTGCGGCGAAGACGAGGCAGGAGATAGGAACAATTGAAATTGTTCAAAATTAGATCCGCTGGCAACTCCCTCAACAAAGAGAGCCCCATCGAGATCGCTCCAATTGGAACCCGACTTAGGAAAGTCGATTCGCACGCGCAAGACGGAGTCCTGAGCTAGCGCTCCAGCCAAATCAAGCCGTCCGTTTCCACTCAGGACGTCAAAGCCACTCGCTTCAATATCACTCGCCGAAACGCGCAAGGCCTGTCTGACATCTTCATTCGAAAATTCGGGGTGTTTCGAAAGAATGAGTGCGGCCGCTCCAGAAACATGCGGAGCCGCCATACTCGTTCCGCGTGCTCGATAATAATTTTCTCCAACAACTAACTCGCCTGAGAGACTGGGAACACAGGAACTATTCGCATAGAGATCTGTTCCGGCAGAACGAAGAGAAAGAATATTTTGCCGCGTACGATCTTCGCAGCCACTACCGCTGTCACCGCCCGGGGCCGCGAGATCGACGTCGATACCAAAATTGGAAAACTCGCTACGCTGATCGAGGTGATCGCTCGCCGCCACGGTAATTGTCCAAGGACTATTTTGAGGACTGACGGAAGCCACGTCCGCGTTGGAATTTCCCGCCGCAAAAACAACCACACAACCGAGAGCATGAGCGAATTGCACGGCCTCTTCTAGAACTGGATTGCTGGGACAGTCTCCACTGCAACCAAAACTGCAATTGATGACATCGGCGCCTTCGTTCGCTGCGTAGTGAATCGCCGCAGCGAGTTCGCTTGAATAGCCCTGACCCTGATCATTCAATCCCTTAAGCGGCATAATTTTTGCCTTGGGCGCCACGCCGATCACTCCCAAACCGTTGTTGCCGACAGCGGCGATTGTGCCGGAGACATGAGTTCC
>CAZMYG010000193.1:0-4787 GCA_964570465.1 uncultured Planctomycetales bacterium | reverse complement strand
GATCTCTTTGTGAATCCTTTCGATCCACCAGACCCTCTGTTTACAAAATGGAAGGGTCCTTATATCGATCGTCCTCTACGACAAGGTCAATTATTTCCTTCGAATGCAGTTCCATTCGAAGGTGGAGTTGTTGAGGAAAACGAGGGATCTTCTCTTGTCATTTTTGACCTAGATAGCACTCAAGCTGAAGCTTATGACAGGGTTTACGATCCCATCCAGCCACAAGCAGGGGAAAATTGGTGGGAAGTCGGCGAAATCCTTTGGGAAAACGTCATTCCACCTAATTAATCTCAACCTAAACCCCTGCCTCAAAACAATTTGAAATATTCTTATTTTTCTAATGTTTTATTCTATTAAATGCCGATATTCAAAAAGTCCCGGGAGAAGATTTGGGGAATAGCTATGAAAATAACATCTTTGAAACAAAACTGGAATCAACTCATTGCCATCGCCGCATTCGCTAGCTTCTCTCTCGTTTTGAACTCCTACTCTTTCGCTGGAGGAGGAGACGCAGGGTCTTCCCAAACGCATGGGTGCGGAACCATTTGCGAAGAGGGTGAATGCCCTCGCTGCAAAGTCCCTTGCGAAGAATCGCCCGCAGACGACGGAAAGGGAGAAGAAGGTAAAGGGGACGATGGCAAAGGCGAAGACGTTCTTTGTAGCCAATGCAACGAAGTCTGCTCAAACGGCAAATGCTCTAAGGGCCACAGCTGCGGCGGAGGCGAAAATCCTGCGACCTGCAATACGGATGGCGGTACTTGCGATGTAAAAGGAAATTGTTCTAAAACAGGCTTACCTTGTGGTCATACGTCACAACCCCCACAAGAAAACACCTGTGCTTATCACGGAATAAAATTTGTAGGAACTGAGTGTCCCTGTGGCAAGCACGTCTACACCCAAACACCTACGGATATTTGCAAAAAAATGGGGCACAACAACTACTGCTGCAACGGAATATGCAGCGGTGTACAAGGCGGACACCCCTGCAATCAAGACTCTGGTGGTGGCGGTGGTGGTGGTAGCCCTCCCCCAGTTAAAAAAGCACTCGTCATTAAACTTAAAAGTCGCAATTAGTTACGACAAATTTATTTGAAATTTCCTAAATATTTAAAGAGATAATTAATAATTGTCGATATTGTCTTAGATCCCGGGCGCTCTACTTGGAGTGCAAATAATGAATGTAATTGATATTTTCGGAAAAAGATTTTCTTCGATTCAAGCTGCCTTGTTCGTTGGTTTTTTGATTTGGA
This sequence comes from uncultured Planctomycetales bacterium, assembly GCA_964570465.1. Lineage (GTDB taxonomy): Bacteria > Planctomycetota > UBA1135 > UBA1135 > CAZMYG01 > CAZMYG01. Next base: position 3,537 of record CAZMYG010000193.1, on the reverse strand, counting down.
CAATTCCAGAGGCAAAAGCAGCTGAAACTCATGGTTGCGGTTTTCCCTGTGTCGCTGGAAGCTGCACTCGTTGTCATGTTCCCTGTGGCATTGTGATACCACCTGGAGGACCTGGCGCGGGTGAAGAAACAAATACCTGTGAAACCGATGGTGGCGCTTGCCAAAACGGAAAATGCGCCCTCACAGAGCTCGCTTGCGGCCATGCCGCTCAAGTACCGCCACCACCTCCTCCGCCTCCCACAACTTGCAGTACAGATGGTTTTGACTGCAAGGATAATGTTTGCGAACAAACACAACTAGCTTGTGGGCATCCAGCTCAAACTTGCAGCACTGATGGACAACCCTGTCAGAACGGAAGATGTCGCGAAACCGGCCTTAGCTGTGGGCATGCTCCTCCACCACCCACAACCTGCAGCACCGACGGAGCTCTCTGTGACGAAGGGTATTGTGCTGCGAATCCTGGTCTCGCTTGCGGGCATGCTCCTCCACCACAAGAAGGTCGACCAGCTCTAATCATTCGCTTGAAGAAACGCCGTTAAAGGAACGAGATCGATAGCCCTGCGGGTCGATCTCTACTTTTTGAAAGCCTAGAGCCTGAATGCCTTTGAGCAGAGCTGCGTAATCCTGGCCTAATGCTCTTGGAATTTCGTCAGGATCCAGTTCCACTCGCGCCGCAGTTCCATGATGCCTCACTCGATATTGGCGAAAACCCAAGCCACGTAAAACATTCTCCGCTTGCTCAATTTCTTCCAGAGTCTTCTCTAGAACTGGCGTGCCATGAGGAATTCTAGAAGAAAGACAGGCAAAAGAAGATTTACTGGCCGTAGGCAGACCATAACGGCTCGAGTACAAACGAATTTCTTCTTTTGATAGACCGGCTTCTTGCAAAGGAGCAGTAACTTCGAACTCTGCAGCCGCCCGCGCTCCGGGGCGAAAGTCGTAGAGATCATCCAAAATGGCACCATAGGCGAGTCGAGTAAAACCACGAGATTTCGCGAAAGGCTCCATGACTGTGAACAGCTCTTTTTTACAAAAATAGCAACGCTGCTCGGTGTTTGCGCTGTAATCAGGATTGTTTAACTCTTGAGTGAATACGAACTCAAGATCGACATCAATCTGCTTTGCTAAAGCAATGGCTTCTTCTTTTTCATGACGAGGAAAAGAAGGCGAGTCTGCAGTCACCGCTAATACATTCTTCTTTCCCAAAACACGACGACAGGCATGTAATAAAGCGCTGGAATCCACTCCAGCAGAAAAGGCGACGGCAACTTTCGAGAGATCTTGAATCCTTCGATCCAATGCCGCTAACTTTTCTTCAAACGTCATGGTCCTGATTCGCCGACATGTATTTTTCCGCTATGTGTTTCTAACTGCAGAGGAACTCCCCCAGCACCTACCGAACCCGTTGCTTCGAACCTTTCTAAGCTTTGCCAACGTGCTGGAAATTTTGCGTCGATTTCTCCCTGTTCCGCATGAATCTGTAGGCTTGTTGAAAACCCTGCCGGCAACAAGCAGTGAATCTCTCCACTATGTGTTTCAATTCGACTGCGCTTCTGAAAAGAACGTAGCTTTCCAAGTTTCGCTTCAATACGCCCACTGTGGGAAAGTAAAGAAAGAGTTCCTGGTTCACCCAACAAATGAATGGCACCAGAAAAAGTTTTTACATCGACTCCATCGCGCGCCCCTTGAATCGAAACTTCCCCGCTATAGCTCTGTGCCTGTATCGAACCTTCCATGCCACGCAGTTCGACACTGCCATTGCGAGTATCGAGATCCACTGCAAAACGTGCGGGTAACCAGAGAAAGGCATCGACAGAGGATTGGGAACTTTCCGTATCTGGTGCAAGTTCGACATGAATGCGAAGTCGAGAGCCTTCCCGTTTTTCTAACACCTGAACTTTTTCAAGAACGCGTTGTGCTTGCTCTTTGGAGCTCGCTCGGATTTTTTTCACCAACCTCAATCGGATTTTTTCCTCGGGACTCGCTTGTATCTCGATGCGTCCCTCGCGAAGAGACAGCGCTACGGTATCCAGTCGAGAGGTTTCAAAAATTTTGCCTTCTTCGGAATAGAGAGTTTCTTCGCCCCAAGACCAGAGAGAACAACTTCCCGCACCGAGAGAAACCCAAGCCGCAATCAAAACAAGCAGTTTTATTTTCATCGCAGATATTGCCTTACTTTCTCTACGTAACCTTGAGCGCTTTGACGAAGCGCTGCGAGTTCTTTCTCAGAAACAGGACGGATCACTTTTGCGGGCGCGCCTAATACAACAGAACGTGGAGGAATTATCGTTTTCTCGAGAACCAACGCTCCTGCACCAACAATGCATTCGTCTCCGATTTCGCACCAACCCAAAAGAATGGCGCCCATACCGATTAAACAACGATTTCCAATTTTGCTCCCGTGTAACAATGCACGATGTCCAACCGTTACTTCCTCTCCGATTTCCATGGGATCGCCGGGTTCAGGATGAATCACGGTTAAGTCTTGGATATTAGTTCTGGCACCAATGCGAATCGGAGCATCGTCAGCACGAATCACACAGTGAAACCAAACGTTGACATCTTTTCCCAAACTCACATCGCCCACCACTGCTGCAGAATCTGCTAAGTAGTAGCCATTTTTCGCAATCATCCGACCGGTTTTTGGAAATTCCTCCATCGCGTTCTTTACTCCCCCATCGTCTTACGAAATTCAGGAATCAAAATCCAAAGCGTGCTTACCAGCCCATTGTGCAGCGCGTGCACGGCAAAGGGTAAATAAATCCTCCTTGTGCGTTGATATAAAAAACCAAAAAATAGTCCCAAGCTCAGCACAGGTAGAAACGCAACCGGCTCATGCAGCAAGGCAAACAAGATAGAACAAAGAATCAAACCGCGACGATTCCCTAAATGCTTTTCAAGAACGGGTTGAAAAAAGGAACGGAAAAATAATTCTTCAAGAAACGGCCCTAAAAAAATCACGCATAAAAATACCGCAATAAAGGAACTCGTATCCAGCTGAAGCAATTCTAAAAACACTCGCTGCGGTTCAAACTCGATTTCCAGTCCCTTCAAAATCATGCCCCAGAACGCGGCAACGAGAAAATAAACCGGCAAAAATAATAAATAGGCGAGAAACGAAGTTCCGAAAGCCTTTCCCTCTGTTTTTAGAAAACCGAGTGAGTCCATCCCAGAACGGTGTCTTGCAACACGCACAATCCAAATCGAGGAAGACAACGAGGCGAGCATATGCAGAGAAAAAAAGAACAAGAACGGGGGTTTTCCTTCGTGAATGAAAATCCGCAAAAGGATGAGAGCGAGTAGTTGAATGCCTAAAAAAATTAGCGCAGCAATTCCCACATCCCGCAAAGACCAAGAAATGGGCAGAGGATCTCTTTGTGGAAGTAATCTTTTAAGAAACATAAACGATTGATAGGGGCGAGCCTTTCCTTGCACCGTGTCCTAGGCAAAACGAAGCGAAGAGACTTTGCACCACCTGAGGACAAACCCTCTCACGGCCCTTGCGGGAGGGTCGCAGCCGCGGCTTGGCTGGAGAGC
>CAZMYG010000192.1:0-4879 GCA_964570465.1 uncultured Planctomycetales bacterium | reverse complement strand
GCTCTCCAGCCAAGCCGCGGCTGCGACCCTCCCGCAAGGGCCGTGAGAGGGCTTGCCCCTCAGGCGGCGACGAACTGCGCAACAATCGCCAAGCTGCAGTCCTTAAAAACTCCTAGCTGTAATTTCCTGTCGGTCGAGACTGCGATAACTCAGCGCTTCCGCTAAATGCTTTTTTGTAATCGTTTCGCAATTTTCTAAATCCGCAATGCTACGAGCGACCCGCAGACAGCGATCGTGGGCTCTCTGAGAAAGCGCAAGCGCTTGCAAAGATCGGAGAAAAAATTGTTTTGTTTGAGAATCGAGTGGGCAATACGTAGAAAGTTTTCCTGGAGGAATTCGCGCGTTGACTTGGAAGGATTCTTTGGCAAATCGCCTTCTTTGTTTTTCTCTTGCCTGCAATACCATCTCTCGTGCTTGAGTTGTGCTTAGACCAGGTTTTTGTGCGCTCTCAAGTTCTCCGATTTCCACAGGAGGCAGTTCAATTTGTAAATCGATGCGATCAAGCAAAGGGCCAGAAATTTTGTCCCGGTATCTTTTGATTTGTGTAGGAGTGCAGCGGCAGGCTTTGAGTGGATGACCTAGAAATCCACAGGGGCAAGGATTCATCGCAGCGAGAAGCTGAAACTGAGCAGGAAAGCGCAGGTGATAACGAGCGCGTGCAATCTGTATTGAGCCTTCTTCTAAAGGCTGGCGAAGAGCTTCTAAACTGTCGCGATGAAATTCTGGTAGTTCGTCCAGAAAGAGTACTCCGCGATGAGCCAAGCTAATTTCTCCCGCTTGTCCGTGCGCACCTCCTCCAATCAATCCAATCAAACTGACTGTGTGATGGGGAGAACGGAAAGGTCTTTTCGGAGAGGAAAATTTAGTGACTGGGCGCTGTGAGCTTAACACTCGCAAAATATCGAGTGATTCTTCGCGGTTTGGCGGGGGAATGAGATCGGCAAAACGTTTAGCCAGCATGGTTTTGCCAGTGCCCGGTGGACCCAGAAAAAGCAGATTGTGCGATCCTGCAGCAGCAACGAGCAAAGCGCGTTTTGCTGCGCTTTGTCCGCGTACTTCGGCGAGATCCAATTCAATTTCTCCCCAGGAAGCTGCGAGATCATGATGAGTGGTCAGAGGCCTTTCTCGAGACTGACCCAGTAAGCTTGCGACAACCTCGGTCAAATTTTCCAACGCATAGACTTCCATTCCATGCAGCCAGGCTCCTTCTTCTGCAGAGTTCTTAGGCAGGAAGATACGCCGGATGCCAGCTTCTTGTGCGCTAAGCCCCGCAGCGAGCAGTCCGCGTACCGAACGAAGGCTTCCGTCGAGAGACAGTTCTCCGAAAAACAGAGTGTTTTCTAGCGCTTTCCGTGGAATGAGGCCGTCTTCGGCAAGAATTCCCACGGCAATAGCCAAATCAAAAGCGGGGCCTTCTTTTTTCGTATGTGCGGGAGCTAGATGGACGAGGATTTTTTCTTTCGGAAAAGAAAAACCACAATTGAGTATGGCGGCCTTTACGCGATCTCGGCTCTCGCGAACCACCGAGTCGGGTAGGCCAATGATGTGAGTACCAGGCAATCCATTTCGAACTTGAACTTCTACCGTGATGAGTTCTGCTTCGACTCCACGCAGAGCGGCGCTTTTGATTTTTACAGGCATGTTTTCTCCATCGATCAAGACGGAGAATTTGAAAAACGTAACGCAGTTTTTGGAGTGGGCTCTAGTTTTTTCCGCTTCGCAGGGTTGTTTTGGGTTGGAAGTAGGGAAAAGAAGGATGTTTTTGCCACCAAGCCGACCAGGCCGCGGCATTCTCGCCATAATCTTGGCCTGTGAGTTTCGTTAGAGCTTTTCGGATTTTTGTCCTTTCATAGCGCAAAACAATTTCTCGATGAACTCCCAAAATCCGAACATCCAAAATGCTGCCATCGAAGGCATGAAATACTTTTGGTTTCGCAATCGTAGCTGCCGTAGCAATTTCGACATCGAAGTCGCCTACATAGGCCTTTTTCGTTCCGGAAAGAAAGTGAGCGCGTGGTGCCGCGGCATTAGCCGTACTAGAGTTGGATTTTGCTTTGGCTAGCGCGTGAATCAGAGGGCTAATCGCAAAGGGGCTATGTTGATTCGCGAGAGTCTCAATGGCTGCAATGCGCACCGAGGGTTTTGGATGTTTTAACGAGTAGAAGACAATGTCCTGTCCCGTTGGAGAAATGAACACCGGAATCCAGGCGAGTATCGAAGCCAACATAGTCACTACCTCCTATATATATGCCTACTATGGAGCCTAGGGAGCCAAGGTAACAGTCCTCACTGAATTTTCCCGCTACGAAAACTAGAAATAGAGATTGCCCCGTCTGAATCAATCTCGATACGGATTTGCCCTTGTTCGCGTGTATCTAGAACTCTAGCTTTTTCGCTCTCGGGGATTTTCACCCTTTGGAAGCGATCGCCGCTGGAAACCAAAATCCAGGAGGGAGAAACAGACTCGAGTAGCTCTGGCATCCACTCATTACGCAACCCGTGATGAGGTAGCAAGAGAATGTCTGCATTCAGATTTTCTCCGGATTCGCATAGTGAAGCAGTACCTTCCTCTTCTAGATCTCCAAAGAGCCAAATCGTTCGCCCTGCATATTTCACACGCAAAGATAGGGAACGATCGTTTCCGCTTGCCCCTGGAGACAGGAATGGTTGGAGAATACACAAGTTGACATCCTCTCTTTGGAATTCGAATTTCCCTTCCACAGAAAACATTTCGTCCTTGGGTAAAAAACGCGAGCTCTCTGCATTCCCAACAAATTGATGTATAGGTATTCGCGTAAGCAATTCCGGTAGGGCATTGCGATGATCAGAATCAGAGTGTGAGAGAACGAAGAAGTCGATGCGGGGGATTTTTTCTTTTTGGATGAAAGGAAAAAGAATCGAACGAGCGAGATCGGGACGATCTAAAGAGCCTGCATCAAAGAAAAGAGAATCTTGATTTGGCAATCGCAGCAGAATGGCATTGCCATGCCCGACATCAAATAAATCGAGTTGGAGAAAATTTTTTTCTGTGTTTGAAATCGTCCAAATCCCAATCCCTAAAACAAGGCAAGAGATCCAAGTCCAAAGCGCCTTTCTCCTCAACCAAAGCAAAATAGCAAAACAGAATAAAGCGATAGCGATTGCTGGAATTTGCGGCGCAAACAGGGGAGTCCCTGGAAATAGATCGATTGTTCTCAGGAGAAAATTGACGAAAGAATTCATTCCTTCAAAGCAGCAAACAAAAAGCTGTGAGCAGTTTTCTGGGACAATCAACGCGAAATAACCGAGAAAAAGAAGCAGGGGTAAAAAGGGACTCAGAATCAAAGTGGCGGGAATTGCCCAAAAAGTGAGAGTCCCAAAATGGTGAGCCACCAGAGCGACGCTTCCCAAAAACGCGGCTAGTGAAATCACAATGGGAGAAAAAATCCAACGACGCATACGATTTGAAGAAGAACGGATTGGTATTCGCTTTTCTAATGGACCAGAAAAAAGAATCATGCCCCAAACTGCAGCGAAAGAGAGTTGGAAAGAAATACTCGAAATTTCATAAGCTTCGAGAAAGATCAGAACAAGCGCACTCGTTCCAAGAATCGTGACTGGATCTGGACGACGTCGGCAGAAAAGAGCGCAGCAGTAGAGAACAAACATCAAAGTAGCCCTCCAAACCGGAGTTTGGGCGCCCGCGAGTAACGAGTAAGCAAAGACAAGAGGCAGAAAAAATACGAGCAGACTCCAACGAGGCAGTGATGATTTAGAAAGAAAAGTGAAGAGCAAGCCAAAAAGCAAAACCACATGCATGCCGCTGATCGCTAAGAGATGTATCGTGCCGGTTCGAGTGTAGAGTTCAGAAATTTCGCTGCGTTGTGAAGGCCAAATGCCGATTAAAAGAGGCGCAGCAGTTTGTGCGGCTTCTTTGGAGAATCTTGTTTCTAGGCGAGTGAGAAGCTCGTTGCGAATGACTTGTATCCATCGTTTTGGATGAAGGATTTTTTTCTCGATTACTTTTACATTTTCCGCGCTGGTCCAGAGTCTTCCGAAAATTCCCCGCTCATAGGCAAAAATTTGACGATCTCGTTCGTGAAAATTCGAAGGTTTTGAAATCGGACGTAATTTTCCTAGGAGTTCGATGCGATCGCCCACTGCACAACGTCCGTCATCTTCGATGATGGTCAGCCAGAGTTTGGTTTGGATTTCGAGATCAGCTGTATTTCCACGTAGCGACTCCAAAGAGAGTAGGTAAAAGCCTTCTTTTTTATTTTCTAACTTGATTCGCTTTTCTTCGATTTGCCCGAGTGCTTGGATCAAGCATTCCCCTTTTGTGAGCAACGAATTCAACTCAGAAGGTGGATGTTGCTGTAAAGCGAACTGTCTTTGAAAAAGACCTAAACTAAAAAACGCAAGGCACAGGCAAATGACAATGCTGCCGCGGTGAAGCAGACTCAAAATGGTCAGTGCCAGCAATAAACCAATCCAAATTCCAATCGGGAAGCATGGGATCGAGTCTGCGCAAAGGCTTCCCAGGCAAAGAAATAGGCCAGCAAATGCGAGGGAGCGTTTTTCTAGGAATTCAAATCGACTTTGCGTCTGCACAGAAGCACAGACGGAAAAAATGGAAAACGTGACTTAGCTAGCGGCACTGCAAGTGCGCAGAGCAACCTCGACAACTTTTTCGTTTTGAAAAGGTTTGAGAATGTAGTTCTTGGCGCCGTACTTTTTTGCCGTGAAAACCTCGTCCTTGCCGCGCATCGAAGTGAGCATAACTACTTTGGCTTCTGGATGTTTTTCCATGATGGCTTTGAGAGCATCGAGCCCTGTCATTTGAGGCATGACAATATCCATGAAAACGAGATCCGGTTTGAGGTTTTCGTAGAGTTCTACC
>CAZMYG010000191.1:0-4893 GCA_964570465.1 uncultured Planctomycetales bacterium | reverse complement strand
CAAAAATGAAGAGTTTGATTCTCGCGCCAACAAAGCCCACTCCCACTCCGCCAATAGGCCAGATATCAACCGAAGCCCATTCTCCATCGCGTGCGGAATCCTGGAACAAGCCGATCTGGGCGATATTCCCTTCGAACGGTTCAATGCCGGGAATGGCGGCGTAGGCGGAACCGAGTCCTTTCGCCTCGATGCGTGAAGGCTTTCTCTCGGTGCCAATGCTCAACGCGACGCAACTGTTCAAGAACAAAAGAGTGGACAATGACAAAACGGTAAAAGAAAGGCGCATAGTTCAATCCTCCTAAAATTTTCCGCGGAATCCTAACGGAGCGCGAAAGTCGGCGCAAACAGAGAGAATTTGTTTGGGGGAGAACTCCCTTTGGGATTAGTGTGACCAGTTCATTGTGACTAGCTATTTTTGATCATTGTAATTTTGCAACAAACTTAGATTGACATGAAAGGATAGTGACTCATGAAATTTGACAACTGGAAATGGGCTTTTCTCGCGTTTGTAAGCTGGTGTGGCCTAACAGTTTTTAGCTATGCAGGTGTGAAAATTGATTTGCGACCGAATCCTCCGGTACCGCCGGGAGGATATCTACCTAACACTTCTGTTCATGTTGATACTTATTTAGTGGATACCGGTAACCCAACTCTTGGCGACATCTCTTTTAGAGGCATTTCTCTGAACTTTAGGGATACAGATCCAGGATTAAGTTTTTCTCATAGTGGGTCTTCTTGGTTTTCTTGGATAAGTTCTCCTCTTGGTGCAAGCTTCAACAGTTACCCAGAAACCGACTGGGTGTATTTTGGATTAGCTTCTAATCCTGTACTTCAAATTACTTTGCCGGACAACGGTGAGGTTAAGTTTGGAGAGTTCGAGGTCAATGTTGGATCTAAAGGGGGGTATGTAGATCTTTTGAATAGTTTGGCCTTGAATGCCAATTACATAGCACGAGTCGAATTTGGATTTAATGGTGCAACAGTTTGGACTCTAAATAATGGGGGACTATCAGGAGGACAATTGGAATTGCCTGTTGCTGACGCAACCCCTGGTTTTTCGAGTTATCCTGCGAATGGTTCTATCGATCCGCGAAGGCCAAACACTGCGAATTACCCACTCTTTAGCCCCACCGGCCCTTGGAAATCGATCGATATTCTTCTCGATGGAAATTACGCTTCACAACTGACCGCTTCCGATTTTGTTCTTACTCAGCAAGGTGGAGTGCTATCTCAGCCAGAAATCTCCTCTGTTTTAGTAGTGCATCCCAACCGTGTTCGGATTGTTTTCAGCCGCACTATGGAGCCAAAAACCTGGATGAACGTTGCTTTACAAAATGGCCAGTTTTCCACACGACTTGGCTGCCTTCCCGGCGATGTCAATGGAGATGGCACAAGCAGCCCAGCGGATATTCTTGCTCTAATCAATTTAGCAATCAGCGAGAATCCCTTTTTGCCACTGTGGTCTGTAGATATCAATCGAGACGGTGGACTTACCATCCAAAGTGGAAACGGCTCTGCTGAGAGCGATTTATGGAGGTTAACGTACTTATTAACAGGTCCGCAGGCTTGGAATGGGCAGTCTCTTCCTTAAATAAGGGATCAGTTCCTAAAAAGTAGAAGCGGGCATGCGCAAGCATGCCCGCTTTTCATTTTGTAAAAGCCGAAGTTGCGGGTCTGGTACTAGGGGGGTAAATTGTCCCAGTTCATGGACTTTCAACTCCTAGAAAAAACTCTCGATCGGGCGGGGTTTCGTCAAATCGGCGAGAAGGTGTTTTGCGGTGAGCGGCTCACTTTCGAAGATGGTGTGGCTCTATATCGCTCTCGCGATCTCAACGCTTTGGGTGGCTTGGCCAATTATGTCCGCGAGAAAAAGCACGGCAACGCGGCTTATTTCAACACCAATCAGCACATCAACTACACCAATATCTGCAACAAGCTTTGTAAGTTCTGCGCTTTTCAGCGACTGCCAAAACAAGAGGGAGCCTATTCGATGTCACCGGAGCAGGCTGCGTCGCGAATCCGGGATTTTCTAGATCAGCCCATTACCGAAGTGCATATGGTGGCGGGCATCGATCCCAAGCTTCCGTATTCCTACTATCTCGATTTGCTGCGCGCGGTGAAACAAGCCCGTCCTTCGATTCATATCAAAGCCTTCACCATGGTGGAGATTGAAGAAATCCAACGACAAGCGCGAAAACCTTTGGACGAAGTGTTCGCCGACTTGAAAGTGGCCGGCTTAGGTTCACTACCAGGCGGCGGCGCCGAGATTTTTGCCGAACGCGTGCACCAAGAACTTTTCCCGCTCAAAATCGGCGGCGACCGTTGGCTCGAAATTGCAAAAACGGCGCATCGCAATGGTTTGCGTAGTAATTGCACCATGCTCTACGGGCATATCGAAACGATTGAAGAGCGAGTGGATCATTTGGTTCGCCTTCGCGAGGCACAGGACGAAACGGGCGGCTTTCAGACCTTTATTCCTCTCTCTTTTCATCCGGATAACACCGAGATGGCGGAAATTCCAAGGCCAACTGGCTTTGATGATTTGCAAAACTTGGCCGTGGGTCGGCTGATGCTCGACAATATCCCGCATATCAAGGCTTACTGGATTATGTTGGGAATTCCCGTTGCGCAGATTGGACTTTCCTTTGGCGCTGACGATATCGATGGCACGGTAGTCGAGGAAAAAATTTACCACGACGCAGGGGCCAAGACTCCACAAGGACTGACCCGCTCCGATTTATTGAAATTGATTCGCGCCGCCGGCCGCGTGCCCATCGAGCGCGACACCTTATATCAGGTGGTAGAGAAATTCCCCGAAGAAGAGAAAGTTTGCGTCGGGGTGTAAAAAGAGCTGACGATTTTTCGAGAGATTCGTAATAAAGATCGTTTTTTTTCAATTCTTAAACAGGAGATGCAAAGTGAAAATCAATTTAGTTTCTAGCGTGGCCTTTGGCTTGGTCAGCGTGTTTGGTCTCTCCGCCTATAGTGGAGAGGGTTGTTGTGCAAGTGGGAAGAAGATCGCGTTGAAGACGCCTTTGATCGAAAAGGCGAATACTCTCGCAGCAAAATGGACAGAAGCGCATAGCAAGCAAGTGTCCGAACAAGACATGGTTGCGATGAAAGCTGCGATCGAAGTCACTTCTCAGATTTGTCCGGTTTGCAAAGCAATGCCAGATACCAAAACATTTCTCTCTGGCGTTCTCTGCTGCTCGATGAGCCTGGAAAAAACGGCGATGGAATGTGCAAGCAAAGAAGAAAACGCGAAACAAATTCCTGCGGAAGCAAAAGCGGCAATGCAAGAAAGAATGGCCGTTCTTGCGAGCACAGAAGCTTTGATTAGCGCTGCATTTGCTGGTTGTGGCAGTGAAACGACTGCGAAAACTTGCAGCAAGCCCGAGGGCGAAGTTGCTAAGAAAGAAGCCACTGGTTGCACGGCCAAGGATGGCGTCGCGAAAGCTGGATGCTCAAAAGAATCTGTCGCCTGCATGGAGAAGTTGAGCCAAAGCGCGGATCGTTTGATCTCGACTTGGGAAAATATGCCTGCTCAATTCGCTTCGATGTCAACAGCCGATCTCACGAAACTTCAAGGCGCTCTCGCCGTTCTCAACAAGAACGGACAATTCGAAATGTTCAAAGAAACCATGCTGACCAGCGCGGACACCATGGCACGAGCGATGGAATTGGACAGCAATTTGCAAAAAGGCTGCCGTGAACATTTCAACTCGGTCAAGGAAAAGATGAGTGCAGAAGATGTCAGCAAGTATGAAGAAATGAGCAAGACTTTCGCTGCTCGCACGCAACTTTGGGAGAAGACTTCCAAGCTCTTTGCCGCGATGAACAAGGTGTTTGCTCAGACAGCAAAACAGCCTGACGCTAAGGTTGCTCAGGGACAATAAACCTTGTAGGGGCGGCGCATGCGCGGCCCCTACAGAAGAAACCGAAACCGATAAGCAATCCAATCTCGAAGCCGCGCCGTCCAGGTGCGGCTTTTTAATTCTTCCAAAGTAACAAGCCTCGACTTTTGTAAATCCTCTGCAAACATGCGTGACATTTGATCCGCAAACTTGTCATCGAGCACGCCAGCATTCACTTCGAGATTGTGCAGCAGGCTACGGTAATCAAGATTGTAAGAACCCACAGTAGCCCATTTGCTATCGACGACGGCCGTCTTGGAATGCAGCACCTTATCTTGCCATTCGTAGATGGAGATATTGCGGCGTATCAACTTACCTAGGATTGCTCTCCCTGCATAACCAACCCAAGGCACATCGCTGGTTGTGCCGCCGAATAAAATCGAAATCTTCACTCCGCGCTTCGCCGCTTTTTTCAAGGCGCGTATCAAAATGGGGTCGGGAAGAAAGTAGGCATTTGTAATTTGGATTTCTTTTTCTGATAAAGCAATCGCTCGTAAGTACACCGAGCGAATTTTTCGACGATCCGTAAAGAGACGGTTCCCCACAATGCGAACTCGGGCTGAACCCTTCGCTCCACAAACTTTTCCATAAAGCGAGGCAGTTAGCTTTGCTCCTTTCGAGCGTAGCCAGGTTCGCAGAAATATCTGTTCTAAATCAACAGCCGCAGGGCCTTCGATACGCATGTGGGTATCTCGCCAACCGCCTCCGCCTTCTTCGAGTGGAGAATATTCGTCAGCGATATTGATTCCCCCAACAAAGGCAATCGCGCTATCGACAATCAGAGATTTGCGATGATTGCGTTGATTGAGTCGACCCAATTTCCACCAAGGAAACAGTGGATGGAATTCGACTACTCGCACGCCACCGTTACGGAGTTTTTTGATATAGGCATAGCTCAGCCCGATGGACCCCAGCGCATCGTAGATGAGATTGACTTCGACACCTTGCTGAGCGCGTTCGATGAGCGCAGCGGCAAAAA
>CAZMYG010000190.1:0-4917 GCA_964570465.1 uncultured Planctomycetales bacterium | reverse complement strand
ACAAATCCTGAAGATCTCGAGTTTGCTCGCTTCTTTATCGCCAACCAAAACCAGCCTTAACCGCGATGGCATAGGCCAATTGATCAAGCAGAGAATCTTCATTGCTTCGGCTTCGACTTGCTGAGGCGGAGAATACGCCGATCTCTCGTTGAGCGTTGAGATCCACCAAAGAGACTTGAAACTCCGCTTCTTCAGACATGGGAACATCGGAGCCGCGAGGGTTTCGTCGATCGTTCAGCCGAAAACGTCGCGGCTGCAGGATAATCAAAAGCTGAGAGCGGCTTTTCAAAGGCGTTTCAAGAGATTCGAGCAGCGAATGCAGGCTCCCAGAAGGCAGAACGCTTTGAGAGACGCCCACCAGCTGATCGTGAAACCACGGAGAGGATTCATTCCACTGCCAGACGAGTCGATGGAGGTGGTCGTTCGAAAAAGAAACTCCCTCAGGAGACTGGAGTAAAAGTACGGAAAAACTCTTCCCCGCGAAAATGCTGCTAGGTGCGCTGGGTTTCTTCTCCAATCCCGTACAGCCAATCGCACAAAGAATCAGGAGCAAGAAAGCAAAGTTTTTCATGTTAGAGTGTGCAGAAGATAGCGATGGTCGTTTCAAAAAGCGAATCTTCATTTCGAGTTGGTACGGGCTTCGATTTACATCGTCTCGTAGCAGGCCGTCCTTTCATTTTGGGTGGAGTGCGCATTCCTTTTGAGAAAGGTCCGCAAGGACATTCCGATGGGGATGTGCTCTTACATGCGATTTGCGATGCTTTGCTTGGAGCGGCGGGACTAGACGATTTAGGGAGTTTGTTTCCAGATACAGATTCTCGATGGAAGGGCGCGTCTAGCTCTGAGTTTTTAGAAGAATCGCTCAAACGCATCAAAGCGGCCGGTTTCACTCCTGTGAATCTAGATGTCGTCATCCTGGCAGAACAGCCAAAGATCTCTCCTCATCGCGAACAAATTCGCGAAGCACTCGCAGCTGCAATGGGTTTGCCTATTTCCTGTGTGAATCTCAAAGGAAAAACCATGGAAGGATTGGGGCCAATTGGAGTTGGTGAAGCGATTGCCGCGAGTGCGACTGTATTATTGAGGGGACGTAACTAATCCAACAACGTCTCCAGTTCCTTCAACACCCATTCCACTTTTCGATTTTCAATCCAGCTTTCATTTGCCGCGAGCTTGGGCATTTGTTTAAGCAGAATCGGGAGTTCTTTCGTTTCGAATTTCTTTTCAAAGACTTTGGCGAGTTGACCTCGAAAAAAAGGAACGGCGCGGACGAAACTAGGGCTTTGTTTTTTCTGCGACGCCAATTTACGAATGGGGTCGAGTGAGTAAAAAGGGTCCAACGTAGCGATGCGTTCGATTTCAGCACGCACTTCCATTTCGGAGGCCGCTTGTTCGTAGTCAGGGAATTTTTGCAGCAGTTGATTGGCGATTTGCGGGTCCATGCCTTGATCACTCGCTTTTTGAATCACGAGTTTTGCTGCGGGAGTTTTCCCAGCTAGCAATAAACCATTAGCAACAAGCTCTGCTGTTGCCGGATCATTTTTTTTGGCAGTGAAAAAGAGATAGTTCGCGACACTGGCCAATTCGAGTTCATTCCAACGATGTAGGTTTGTTGCGTATTTTTCTCGTAGATCAAAATCATTTTCTCGGACGGCCACAAAATTTCCTTCTAAACCAAAGCCAGAGGGAAAAGTTTGCCCGGCAGAGAACTGTTTCCCAAACATTCGATAAATTTCTTGAGCAGATTCCAAGCTTGCTTTTTCTTCGGCGCAGGTTTTTTTCAATGCCTGCAAAGAACTCAATCTGGGGTCGTCTGCCAATTGCAGAGCGCGCTCGAATTTGCGCGCTTGCAAGAGATGCATGATTTCTGCGCGCAGATCGAGAGGCGATTCAATCGGCAAGCTAAGAGGAATAGGCCGGGGCAATCTCAGCGAAGGAGCAAGTGGCGGCACATACTCCGGCGCTGGAGTTGGCGTTGGCATTGTTTTGGGATCATTTGGTGTTGGAAGAATCGGCGCAGGTTTTGGCACTTCGATTTTGCGTTCGCAGAACTTCAACCATTGATTCTCGATCTGCGCAGTATGAGTTCCAAATTTAGATTGGAAAACACTCCAACCGCCTCGGCCTTGAAATTCTTCTTTTAAATATTCTTGGAAGCGTTTGTTGAGTTCTTCCTGTCCTTCGGATCGGAAAAAGAGAATGAGCGAGTAGCCGCAGAGCCCAATATAGTCTCGATAGATTGCTTTTTTCTGAAGCACATCACTAGTTGATAGAGAAATCAGTTCAGGAAAACTAGGAATCGAAATGTTTGCATCCTGTACGGCATTCGCTAGACGCGGCAATTGCTCTTTCCAATCCTTCAATTCCCCGTGCTCGAAGTAACGACCCCGAGGTCCGCCTTGTTTCTCTTGTATTTCTGCGAGATCGGTAGCGAGTCCAAAATACACCCAGGCACGAAAGGAACATTGTGGATAAGAAGAGCAGTGCGTTTCTATCCAGCGTTCCGCAACGGCCGAAAGCAGAGCGCGTCGGCGCGCAAGTTTACTTTCTAGCTCGGCAGGAATTCGATAGCTCACCGTCATTCCTAGGGTTTTATCGAAGTAATAGGGAGGAATGAGCAGTGCAGCTTGGAGTTGAGTGGAAGCTAGAGCCCGATAGCGTTCGAAATTAGGAACAAGCACGATCGGGATTTGTTGATTTGGAGTTTCCAGTTTGAGTGGACGCGCCCAATCAGATTTCCAATCACGTAAAAGAACGGAAATTGGGTTCCCCAATTCTCGGGCTGCATCAAAGGCCGCAGTTTTTTCCTCAGAACTACTCAGTGCAACGAGAAAAACAAAAGGTGCGTAGCTTGGATCTTCTTCGATGGACCAACTCAAGCCTGCGATAGCAGAATTCTTAGAGAGCAGATCGATTTTTTCTTGAATGCTGTGTTCGGTTTGAAGCGCAGCGAAAGCGCTGAATAAAACGGTTGGCAAAATCATGGATTAATCCGTTGATGCGAACTGAATTTCATAGAGCTTGCGATAGAGCCCGTTCTTTTCGAGTAGCTGTGCATGGGAACCCTTTTCGACAATTTGGCCGCGTTCCAAAACTAAAATTTGGTCAGCGTGGCGAACGGTAGAAAGTCGATGAGCGATGACAAAGGTGGTGCGGCCCTTCATCAGATTATCGAGCGCAGCTTGAACCGCTTTTTCCGATGCGGAATCTAAAGAGGAAGTGGCTTCATCCAGCAAAAGAACACTCGCATTTTTCAAAATCGCCCGCGCGATCGTAATACGTTGTAATTCTCCTCCAGAAAGTTTGGTCCCGCGTTCTCCTACAATTGTGTCGTAGCCGTCTGGGAGTTTTTTAGCGAAGTCTTCGACATTGGCTGCTTTTGCGGCGGTTTCTACCTCCTCATCGCTCGCGGTGGGTCTGCCATAGCGGATGTTTTCGCGAATGCTTGTGTTAAACACGAAAGGCTGCTGGCTGACGATGGCAATTTGTTTCAGCCAGGATTCGAGCTTGATGTCTTTGAGATCTCGTCCATCGATGAGAATACTGCCTTGATTAGGGTCGTAAAAACGAGCTAGCAAATCCAAAGTCGTTGTTTTTCCAGCGCCACTAGGACCGACGAGAGCGTTGCGAGTGCCGACTTTCGCGGAGAAGTTTAGATTCTTTAGAACCGGATCTTGATCGTAGGAAAAAGACAGATTTCGAAATTCGATTTGCTGTTCTACGCGTTCGATGTTGACCGCATCTTTAGAAGTGACGACTTCCGGTTGCATGTCGAGGATTTGAAATAGTCGAACTCCAGAGCCCGACGCTTCGAGCATGGTGTACCAAAGCTTGGTCGATTGTTTGACATGCGCATACATCATGGCAATGGCGCCTAAGAACACGATGGCATTTTGCATGCTGCCAAAAAGATGATAGTTCAGCTCCATCCATCCGATGCCGTAGAGCACAATGCCCGTTCCACCCAAGGTGAGCAGAATCAAGAAGCCTTCGGTAGCCGCCTTCGCGCGCACCATTTTCATGGCCTTGCGAACATAGAGACGATTGGCTTCATCGAGCCCTTCGATCTCCTTCTTCTCCATTTGGAAGGCTTTGACCACTCGAATTCCAGAGAGCATTTGTTCCATCGTCGCCGTTGCAGAGCCAAAAGCCGTGGCGCTTTGATAACTGCCGCGGCGAACCTTGCGCGCAAAGAATGCGATAGGGAAGGCCACAATCGGAATGAGCAAAAGCACGGCAACGGTAAGCTGCGGACTTCCATAAAACGCCGTGAACAAGGCACCGATCAACATGAAAGGACTTTGAATGATGTCTTCAAAGAAAATAGTGACGGCTCGCTGAGCGGTGTGCACATCCGCCGTGAGTCGGGTGAGCAAATCGCCCATTTTTTTCTCGCCGTGATATTTCATCGAAAGGCGTAGCAGGTTTTCGCAAACATCGCGACGCAAATCGACAAGCATGCGCAGGCCCATGTTTCGCGCGAGCACGACATAGCAATATTGAATGATTGCAGTGGCGAGAGCGATCAGGAACACAATCCAGGCAACGCGCCAAAGTATGTCGAGTTGACCCCCTGCTTGATCCTGCCCAAAAACCAATTGATGAAACCAATCTCGTAGTGTTTGGCCAATATTTTGAAGCCAAGCGAACCAGGAGGAATCATTTGCGGCAGGCTTAGTTGCTGATTCAGCAGGGAAAATCAATCTCAATACAGGATCAGCAAGTAAGACTAAGATTTTTTGCCCCGCTGCCGCTGCTGCTGCAAGCAATATAGTGGAGATCAAACGCCATCGATATCGCCAGGCATAGGGAATGAGCCGTCGAAAGACCAGCTTTAAAGAAGTCGTTTCAGAAGAGGAACTCAATTTTCTTGCGGTTTCCTAGTTAGGGACTGGGTGCTATTCTTATTCATCTAAA
>CAZMYG010000189.1:0-4944 GCA_964570465.1 uncultured Planctomycetales bacterium | reverse complement strand
GATAAACACTCCCCATCCTCCGCTATATGCCACAACCCATTGTCGCTGTTGTCCACCGACCACGCACCCAGCCCCCCCTCAAAATCCTCAGAAAGGAGAATCTCCTCTTGCGCAGAGACTAAAGACGTGAAAATCCCCAAGAAACACGCGACGATCATGGCTTGAAACTTCATTACAACTCCTCCTACAAAAAATGGCACCCGCTCTCCAAAAGCGGGCTCCAAAATCTATCCTAGGATCTCGGAAATGGGAAGGGGGCAGTTTGATGTATCACTCACTTCGTAGTCCCTCTTTCACTTCGTCAGGATACCCTCCACCAAGAATAGACGCTTTTTCATCAGAACTAAGCAAAGGAGCACAAGCAGCTAAAGCACGCCGACGCATATCCACGGAATAATGAACTTGCGCAGCAATCTCTAGCAGGGCTGTTTTGAGCGAAGAAACCCAGCCTGCGCCTTTGGATTTGCGCGCGAGATTATAGGCAGCCACGAGTCCATCGCTTAAATCCGAAGGCCTCGAACTCAATAACATGGAAGTGGTTAAGTTAGCAGTCGCTTCATCAGGACGTAATCTGGAAAGGACGCGAATCGCAACTCCGTGAAATTCTCGATAGCGAGAGTTAGTGACAACGCGATCAGGCAATTCAACCTGTGTAGAGCGAATCGAATTCAGCATTGCTTCGCGGACTTTTGGATCCGTTTCCTTCTCAAATTCACTCCAGAGAAATTCGACCGGCGCGTTGAGATAGGCTTCAACAAATAATGCTGAAAACGCCGAGCCGTCACGGCCAGGAACAGCCTGTAGATAATCTCTCGCCAACCTCCGCAGAACAGGAGAAGATCGGGTGGGGTCGAGCGCTTTTACGACTGCTTTGGCGTAGTTGATTC
The DNA here is from genome assembly GCA_964570465.1 of uncultured Planctomycetales bacterium. GTDB lineage: Bacteria > Planctomycetota > UBA1135 > UBA1135 > CAZMYG01 > CAZMYG01. The sequence goes on along the minus strand of CAZMYG010000189.1, from coordinate 4,057 downwards.
TCTCTTGATCCGTTTTTGAGGTAGATAGGTAGAGCTCGGCGAGATCTAAAAATCCATCCGGATCGCTTGACAGAAGAAATTCCATCGCCGTGGCCCTAAGAGCATGGTTTTCGTATTCCAACAAAGAAAGCAAAAAGGAAATTCCTTCCGTTTTGTTTTGCTCTGCAAATACGATCACCAGTTGCTCCAACCCTGAGGGGGTTGGATTGAGTACGATCAAACGCCGAATTGCGGCTAGATGAGTAGGACGTAAGTAATAATTCGCTGCAAATAGCTGCCCGATTCGTCCCCTTACATCACGATCAAGTAAGTCAAAAACTCGGAGAACGCTCTCAACAAGCCCCCAGCCGTGTTCCGCCCCATTCAAGGCCATCCAGTCCTCGCGATGAAATAATTGCAGGGCAAATTCGAGAGCCAAAATGGCTGCATTTCGCTGAGAGTCTTTGAGTTGTCCTGATGTAAGAGCGATCAGAATTTTTTGAATCTCTTCCCAAGGTTTTGGCTGTGAGAATAACGATTCAGCCATTTTTTGCAGGTTTTCAGGCGAGGGGGTTTCCGCGATTTGGAGTATGGAAAGTACGTCGATTTCTTGTTGGATCGAGTCCTGCGTATGAGGCTCGGGAGGCTGAGAGATCTCTTCTCTGCGCGCTGAAGCCTCTATCGGTAAAGCTCCAGTTGGAGAATGCATCGAGTTTTCAGAGATTGTCGGAGTCGCCAATCGCGACCCCGACGAAGGTTCCCAAAAAAATCCTAGGTAGACAATCGCCCCGAACAAAACGAATGTAGCTACGAAAAATCCGAGTTTTTTCATATCAGATCCTTTTCGAACAGTTGCGATCATCCTACCGAAGTTTGGTCAAAAAACTTATTGCCGAGGAGGTTCACCAATTGGACAAGGACTTTCATTCCAATTCGTGTAAGTCGCGACTTGCTCCCAACTGCCGTAGCTGCAAGAGCCCGAACCGATGATGATCACATTGCTTCCCGTGTTACAACTCACATCCCGGCGATATTCCGCGTAAGTTCCGTTTGGTAAAGCCTGAAATCCATCTTTAGGACTCGTCGCATGATGTGCATCGACTCGAGTTTCGGATTGAGGACAAGTACCTCCCTTCAAAACAATGAGCTTGATTTGCCCCAATAACGGAATTCCTACACCCAATTGAATCGCGGGACAATCTTGGCTGCCACCACCTGTAATGGTTTCCGGAACTCCCTGGGTTCCAAGATTTGCGCAAGCGGCCTCCGGAAACGCCTGTTTACAAAACCAAGTAGTCATGAACAAGACAAAGATCCAGGAAACGATTTTTGAAAGAGACATATTTCACCTTTTGATTATTTTTGTGCTTTCTACTCAACGCCCGTCGGCACCGACGGAAATCCACGCCAAGCAAAGGAGAGGTCCGTCGAAAACCACGCGTTTCGGAGGAAAATCTCAAAAAAATTGAGGGAATTATTGGACGGAGAAGAAATGCTACAGCTCCGTGATCGTGATTTCGTTCAGCGTTGCCGCGGCAAGAAGTGATGATTAGGGCGATTGCAAAACGATGTCGAGCGTTGAATTGCTTGCTGTAAGAGTAATTAGCGAAGAACCGTTACTTCCTAATTCGCGCACCAGATAGTTTCCTAACGGGAGCTCTTTCAAAGTGATCGTCCCATCAGAAGCTGTTTTCCAGCTTGTCGGCTCCACTTGGACAAATCCAGCTTCGGTCCAGGTCTTTACTGGGATGTGATTTGGAAGTTCCTCCACTCCGATTGGAACATCCGAGAGTGGTTGGCCTTGCGCATCGAGTACGGTGATTTTGAGATTACTGACAGCCTTGAGAGTTAGATCGAGTTGGCGAACTTCGCCAGGTTGGAGTGTGATTTGGCGCTCAATCGTTGGGTAGCCGGTCGCTTCTGCCATCACTGTGTAGTTTGCTGCTGCAAGTGTTCGGAAGCTAACAACGCCAACCGCCGTTGTTGTCGCAATTTGGTCAGCGATAGGACTCATTCCGTTGCGTTGAACTGTAATTTTTGCATCTCGTATGGCTCGGCTCAGGGAGTCCCGGATAATCACATCAAGTTTTGCTTCAGGTCTTAACGCTACCTTGCCAACGTCAACACTCTTGCCTTCGACCAAAGTAATGGGGCCAACTATTTCACTTCCATACCCAGGAGCTTCTACGAATAAAAGATACCTACCTGGATTTACACTAATGAGTCCAAACTGTCCCTCTTCTTCAGGGAAAAGCATAGTTGCTCGCCTATCAATATCCTGCTGAATGACTGAAATTCGAGCTACTCCGATACCAAACTCATCCACCTGGCGAACAACGCGACCAAAGAATCCGGTTTCGCTAAGATCGACATCCAACTGAAGGCGCTCGCCAGCGCTAAGGATTACTTCCTGTTCAAAGGCAATAGGCATTGCAAGTGCCAACGGTTTAAGGCGAAGTATATATCTTCCAGGCACTAGTCCATTGAGCTCATAGCGACCGTTCCAATCACAAGCACTCGAAGCAACCAAAATCGCGCTTCCACCTTCGTTCTGATGTAATTGAACCTCTACTCGATCTCGTCCTGAAACCGTCGGGATGTTTTTCTGCCGGACGTTTCCGAAAACGGCGGGTCCTTCTTGGAGATTTACTGTGATCTCCGTCGTTTTTCCTGCTTCGACTTCAATCTGGCGATGAACTCTTGCAGAGCGCCCTGAAATTCTGTCCCAAAAGCTGTCTTCTACTACGAGGGAGTACTTGCCGGGAGGAACATGCGGAGAAGAGAATAACCCATCTGTTGTGAATACTAACTGCCTTCCAAAACCCAACTCATTATGAAATACCACAACGTTCAAGTTGCTCGGATCGTTCGGTGTAGACAACCCTCGAGCCTTCACAACCAAGAGTCCCCCATCTGCAACTTCTAACACTCCGAAGTCAAAATCAGCCGCTGACTCTGGAAAGGAAAATAATGCTGCCGCGAAGTCTTTACCTAATGCCTGAACAAATCCTGCTGTGTTTGGGATGCCATATATCTCAAATTGACCTTCTTCATCGGTCTTGGTTTCGTTGTGCGTAAAAAATGCGGCAATTTGCCCATCCAAATTCATTCGAACAAGCTGCATTCTCGCACCAACTACTGGTTGCTTACTGGATGAATACACAATCTTTCCATGAACTGCTCGGCCGCGCTCAAACGAAACCGAAATGTGCGTGGTCTCACCAGAACGTATGTGGATATTTGGGGAATAGGCTGGCTGAACACTTGGATTTAGAAAATCGAAACTAAATCGACCTGGGTAAAGGTTCTCAACTTGAAAGTTTTTTTCTCCTGCAGGGATTTCAAACTCGTAAAGGAAGTCTTGTTTTCCTGTCTCGCCGCTCGTCCAGACTAAGACAGAAGTTGCCTTTTCAACTTTATTGTCTGATGGAAAAAGAAGATCTCCTTCCACAGATCCAGACTTTTCCATTCGAATGATCGTTGATTCCCCAACACTTATTCCTCTTTGCACTCCTTCAACAGGGATATAGCCAGGCTTCTCAACCTGGAAAAGATAAACTCTTCCAACTGCGGCTCCATCAATTTGAAATTTTCCATCCTGAGAAGTTTGAACCGAAGCCGAAAACGGAATCCTTAAACCACTTTCTTGTAAGAAGGCCGTCACCTTTGCATTGCCTAACGGTTCAGAACCCGCGACTACTTTCCCGTCGAGAAAACCCCCTTTCTCTAAAATGATTTCGCCAAGATTCCAAAAACCTAACTGCTTATCGAACGGAGGCAAAAGGACTGTTTTCCTTGCAAGAGTTTCATATTTTGCAGAAACCCACCAAATTGCAGTTCGAACTGGGATAGGACCCAGAGAAAAGTTCCCATCCACATCAGTAAGTGCAAAATGCGAGTCGGACATAAAATCGCCGCCTAAAAGAGTGTTATCAAGATCGATAACAACTAATGCACCTTCTAACGGAATGTGGTCAGATGAAACTACTTTGCCTCGTACAAGGGCACCTGGTTCAAGAACGAAGCCTAAATCTGTTTGACCAGAAGGAACTGTTTCGTAAATAGCCTTGTTGTAGCC
>CAZMYG010000188.1:0-4945 GCA_964570465.1 uncultured Planctomycetales bacterium | reverse complement strand
CAGATGGATCTTTGCGAATCAAGCGACTCCCACCAGGAGAGTATCTCGTGCTCGCCCGTGCTCCTGGCTATGCCATGAGTACGCAGAATGTGGAAGTCAAAGAAGAATCGCTCAGCATCGAAATCTCTCTTGCGCAATCGATGAGTTCAAAAATCCGCGTCGTGGAAAAATACAAACAAATCCCGATTGAAGGCGCGACGGTGATTGTGCGCCCTGCGGAGTCTCGTCAATGGACGGTGCCGATTACGGAATCCACAACTAACAGCAATGGAGAATGCATTGTCGAAGGACTTGGACCAGGCTCCTATTTCTTTGAAGCGAGTCATCCGTTTTTCGGCAGCTCTGCGATTCCTGCAAATATGCCCAATGAATCTCTCAACATTGAACTCGACGCCGCTGGCGCGATTGAAGGGCGGATTCATGTAGCGGGTCAAAAACCAGAATCGCCACGAATGATTTTTCTAGAAGCGCGTGGAGAAAGAACGGGTTTCGTTTTTCCTCGATTTAGTTCCACAGATCTAGACGGGCGCTATCGCGTGGAAAATCTCGATCCAGGGGAATATCGAATCCAAGTACAGGCGGCTTCGCTGACCGCGAGCAGCTTCGATTGGTTCCAACAAATGCAGCAGGGACCACAGAAACGAGTCAAGACACAGATCGAAGCAGGAAAAACAACGACATTGGATATTGATTTATCCAACGACGCTGTAGAAGGGCCTAGCGGAAGATTAACAGGCCGAGTCACTCTCAATGGCCGAGCCGGAGCCAATCTCACCGCTTCGGTTTGGCGAGAGGGAAGAAAAGTCGTCACTACAGATGCGAGTGGCTACTTCGATCTCGGCCAATTGAAGGCTGGTTCAAATTGGATCACGATCTCCTTGCCTACAACGGACGGTCAATACGAGCCAAGCCAACTCGGTTCACGCTCTGTGGAAGTAAAGGCCGGTGAAACCGTGGACACGGAATGGTCCTTCACAACCGGAATCGTGAAAGGTCGAGTCCTAAAATCCTCGGATCGCTCTGCAGGGGCATTTTTTGTTGTCAGTGCTTCTGTTCAATCCGGGGAACAAAAAAATAGCAATCACGGTTGGTTGCGAGCGAACGCAGATCAATACGGAGATTTCGTTTTTGATCCTGCCCCAGCAGGGAAATGGTCGGTTTTTGTACAGCAAGCTGGATTCGCCACACCAAATGTTCAATTCGAGCTAGCAGAGGGGGAACAGAAAACCAGTGTCGAAGTTCTGCTCGAATCGTCTGTGCCCTGTCATGGCAAATTGGAATTGCCGAGCAATGTTTCCAAAATTCAAGGTTTGTGGCTCAATTTTTATCCCAAGGGAGTTAGCAACACGCGGCGCCGAGGCTCCGGCTGGGCGCGGGTGAATCCGGAAACTCTGGAGTTTGCTTGCGACACTCTAGGACCAGGAGAATATCAGGTCGATCTCAATGCCTGGGGCGCTAGTGAAAACGCTCCACAATTCGCCAGCCAAACGATTGAAATTCCTCCGCAAGGCTTAGAATCCGCCGTGCTGCGATTTGCATTGAAAAGCCAAGATCCGCCGACAACGAAATAACGAAAATGAAGAACTGGAATTCGAAAACAGGTCGAGAACGATTAAGACAATTGATTCGCGAACGTGCTTACAGCGAGGGAAAAACCATCACTCTCGCGTCTGGGAAGCAGAGTAATTTTTATCTCGACTGCAAACAAATCACTCTCGATGGCGAAGGACTTTGGCTGCTTTCAAATCTCATTGTCGAAGAAGTGCGTTCTCGCGGGATTACAGCGCTGGGAGGACTGACTCTAGGCGCAGATCCAATTGCCGCAGGAGCCGCCTTAGCAGCGCATGAAGTCGATTACTCACTCAAAGCCTTCATCGTGCGCAAGGCCGCGAAAGAGCATGGCAAACAAAAGCGCATTGAAGGTTCACTGACAGCAAACGATCGAATCTGTGTTGTAGAGGATGTGGTAACTACTGGCGGTTCTGCGAAACAAGCAATTGAAGTGCTCGAAGAAGCGGGACATAAGATCGAACTCATCATCACCATCGTCGATCGCGAAGATTCCGATGCCGATTGGCTTCGCAAAGATCCGCGATTTCTCCCTCTATTTCGACTCTCAGAAATCCGAAACAAAGGCTGAGAACTTTCTCAGCTGATGAGTGATTTCCCAGACGACGATCGATTTGTTCCGATGCACCCCATCAAGGTCATTGTCATCTTGTTGGGTATCGCCTTGGGCTTCGTATTGGCAAGTTATCTCTGGCCTCTTGAATCGAAGAACCCTACCACAAACAGCACGAACGAAACTCAAAACCACAAATAAGCTGCAGCCGTCGCGGTTGATTTATTCTGGGATATCAATCGCTACTGCCGTGTAGTATCCGTTGGCACAGAATAGTTTGCCGTCACGAATGATCGGACCGCGGTTGACGTTAGAAACCTGATACGCAGAGAGGGAAATCCACTCCATGATGTAAGCGTCCGTGGGATCAGCCATATTCACTCGTGCAATGGTGCTGCCAATACCGAGTACCTGGCCGTAGCTGACGTAAACACGATTTCCAATTGCGGCAATTCCGGTGGGATGCAGATTCACGGAGTCGTCCGAAATTTTGTAGTTCCCTAAAAAAGCCGCGTTTGCTGAATTTGTGACATCGTAAAAGAACAACCCATTGGGAGCCGCATGCGCGACAAGTCGGTTACCAGTTATCGTTAGATTTTGAACGATTTGGCCATCATGAGGAACTTCGCCCAACAAAACAGGCGAGGCCGGTGCTGGATTATTCACATTGATCGCAGAGACGTCGTAGATAAAAATCCTGGCGATATTATCTGCCACATAGGCCTTACCGTTGGAAACGATTAACAAATCTGCGCTCATCAAGTTCCCCGCGGAATTCGGCGGCAGAGGAGACGAACCCAAAATTGAAGGAGAGGCTGGGTTGCTCATATTGAGTATTCTCAAACCTGCGGTACCCGCCGCCAGAAAAACAACTTTCCCCTGAGCGACGGCATCTTGAGCGCGCATCCCATCTTGAGAAGCGGTGCTGTAATTCGTAATCAGGCTCGGAGTTGCGCCACCTTGAAAAATATTCAGCCCGCCCGCTCCCGAACAAAGATAGACATTGCCATTTCCCGCAGCGATCGCGCGACCTACGGGTGAAGAGACGATATTACGCTGCATATTGCTGGGGTTGCTGATGTCGATGGAAGTTAATACCGAGCTGAAGTGACTGGTGTAGGCTCGATTCCCGTCGATAGCGATGTCGTTACAATTGTTATCCGCGAGTGGAAGTGCATCGACAAAACTCATCACGCTGGCAACAGGAACGTCCTTCGATGTTGTATCGTAATTTGCCCAAGTCGAATCGAAGACCGTGAGTTCTGCCGTTACGACTCCGCTATACGTCGTGCAATTGTTGTCGCCTTCGCAATTGAGCATATTCCCTGATTGATAGTAGACGATGGGGCCTGAGTGATAGGACCCATTAATGACCCAGCTATAGAAAGCGACAGAACCTGTGGAACTTGTGGCGTCGAACTTAAGCGAGTCATGCATCTGCGTACTTTCCGACGGGCCCACTTCTACCCACTCTTCCTGACCATTGGAGGGATTGACGGAAACTAATCTGTAAACCTTGAAATCGGCACTCACCACTCCATCCGTTGCCTCTACGATCACGTTGGCCTGATCGATATGCGTAGCACCGCAATTGTCGGTGACGGTTAAGGTGACTGTACGAGTACCAGGTGTCATATAGAGACAAGAAACGTTCACACCAGTTGCCGTTTGACCGTTACCAAAATTCCAAGAGTAACTTGCAATCGTCCCATTGGAATCGCTGGAAGCACTGCCGCTGAAGTTCGCAAGGGAACCAAACGGGATGGTTTGATCTGGCCCGGCATTGGCAATTGGAGCCGCGTTGTTCTGACAAGGATTTGTTTGATTCATCGTGATGATTGCGGCGTCCGCTTGGGAAGTCGCGCCACAATTATCCTTTACCCAAAGCTGAAGGGTATAAGGTCCTCCAGCGCTGTAGGTATGCGAAACGACATTTGAACTTTGCCAGCCAGTTGAAGAACTATCTCCAAAGTTAAACCAATACTCGACGATTTGTCCGCCATTTGCATCGGTACCCGAACCTGTGAATTGGGTGGACACTCCAGCATTGAGTGTGCGATCGGGGCCGGCATTCGCTACTGGTGGAGTGTTGTTCTGGCAAGGATTTGCATTTTGAATTGTCGCCATCGCCGTGTCGGAGTGCGTTGCGTTGCAGATATCGCTGACTGTTAAAGTGACCGTGTAATTTCCCGCAGCAGTGTAGGTCTTGTTGACACTCACTCCTGAGCCCGTCGTGCCGTCTCCAAAATTCCAAGAGTACGATTGAATCGTTCCATTGGGATCGGAGGAGCCTGCACCGGAGAAGTTGATTACCGCTCCAGGGCTGCCACTCTTATCCGGGCCCGCATTGGCAATGGGGTTTTGATTGCCCGCGCAAGCGTTGGAATTCGCCGTCACCACTAATTCATCGAACGCAGAGAGCGCTCCATCGCTCACCGTTAAGCGCAACACATAAGAGCCGGCGGCGGAAATGCTCGCTGACGTTGCGAGAGAATTTGGATTTGCGAAAGTTACACTGCCGGGTCCTGATTGCTTGGACCAAGTCTTCGTCACCACACCACCGACAGGCAAACCATCCGGATCACTATAGAAACCATTTAGATTGATCGATCCATTCCCACTAAGCGGCATCGTCAAACTTTGATCCGCACCGGCATTGGCTGTGGGCGCTACGTTGATGTTTTGAATCGAGACACTGGCAGAGTCCGCATGCGTAGCGCCGCAATTATCCGTCACCGTCAACGTCGCGACATAGTTCCCTGCACTGTTGTAGACCTTCGAAGCGATCGACATGCTGCTCGTCGTGCCGTCTCCAAAATTCCA
>CAZMYG010000187.1:3952-4967 GCA_964570465.1 uncultured Planctomycetales bacterium | reverse complement strand
TGATTAGTGCTGCAAGGTAACCGGCGCCGAAGCCATTGTCGATATTCACCGTCGCCACACCTGCGGCGCAGGAATTGAGCATGGTGAGTAATGGGGCGATGCCGCGGAAAGAAGCTCCATAACCTACCGAAGTAGGCACTGCGATGACTGGGCGACTAACCAACCCGCCGACAACGGATGCGAGCGCACCTTCCATTCCAGCGACGACGATCAACACTTTTGCTGCCTGCAATCGGCTTGTTTTTGCGAGCAAGCGATGAATGCCCGCGACGCCGACGTCGTAGTGGGTCTCCACTTTGCAATCCATCATTTCCGCGGTGATTCGCGCTTCTTCGGCGACAGGAATATCTGCAGTGCCTGCGGAGAGAACAAGTACGAGTCCGTTAGGTTTTGAGCTTTTCCCTTTTCTTAATGTGATGGTCCGCCCCAGTTCATGAAAAGACGCTTTTGGAAATTGTTTCGCAAATGTTTTGAATAGCTTCGGCGTAGCGCGAGTCGCTAGCAGTCGATCGTTTTTTTCTAAGATTTTCCCCGCGATGGCGATCACCTGTTCATCTGTTTTCCCCTGGCAAAAAATCACCTCAGGAAAACCACAGCGAATCGCACGATGTGTGTCTGTGCGTGCAAATCCTAGATCTTCAAACGGCAAAGAGCGCAAACGTTGAAGGCCCGTTTCAATCGAAACTTCGCCCTTGTTGATTTGCTCTAACAGATTCCGAAGAGATTTTGCGTCCATGAGTTTTCAGCGCGCCGAAGCGTCTAGTTCGAGTGAATCGGCACGGCCGGCTTGGAGTAAATGAAAACCCAGACCGGCAATCATGGCGCCGTTATCTAGGCAAAGATGTTTTGAGGGATAAAACGCTTCCATGCCTTCGCGTTCTGCGGCGGTTTTCAACTTGTCGCGTAGATAATTGTTACAGGCAACGCCGCCGCCAATCGCGATTTGGGAAAGTCCCTGTGCTTGTGCTGCTTCGATGCTGGCCTTGACGAGAGTCTCAACGACGGTTTCTTGAAA
>CAZMYG010000187.1:0-3942 GCA_964570465.1 uncultured Planctomycetales bacterium | reverse complement strand
CATCTTGGTGTGCTTGGCCCCAAGCGTGTCCTCAGCGGCGATGTGGGCAACATCCGGAATTTCTGAAGGTTTAGGAGACTGCGCATTTTGTCCGCGAACGTGATAGAGCACGGCGGTTTTGAGTCCACTAAAAGAAAAATCAAAGGGACGTTTCTTGCCTGCCTTGGGTGGTTTGAAACGGATTTTTTTGGGATCGCCTTGTTTTGCAATTTTCTCAATCGCGGGGCCGCCTGGATAAGAGAGTCCTAGAATCGCAGCGACTTTATCGAAGGCTTCGCCCGCGGCGTCATCGACGGTTTGCCCGAGCAATTCGTAATCGAGTGGGCTCTTGGCGTGATAGAGCGAGCTATGCCCGCCGGAAACGACGAGCGAAAGAAATGGGTAGCGCAGTCCAGGGTTTTCCATGATGGGACTATAGAGATGCGCTTCGACGTGATGTACGCCGACGAGTGGCTTGCCGTAGAAGAACGCGAGAGCTTTTGCGGTGGCAACTCCGACAAGAAGAGAGCCGATGAGTCCAGGGCGATTGGTGACGGCGATGCCGTCGATTCGTTCGATCGAGAATTTTGCTTCCGCAAGCGCCGATTCAATCAACGGATGAATTGTGTCCAAATGCGAACGGCTCGCGATTTCAGGAACCACTCCGCCGAAGGGACGATGCAAGGACTCCTGAGAAAAAACTTTGGAAACTAAAACTTCTCGTCCGTCGCGCACAAGCGCAACGCCGGTTTCATCGCAGGAGCTTTCAATGCCGAGAAGGATCATGTTGTTCTTGTTTCCAACAGAGCTTTGTCCATCAAGTCGGCGACTTCCAAGCGCGTGGCCATGCTTTTCAAATAATGGAAATCAAGTCGTTCGGCTTGCAGCTTTAGAACTCCTAGTACATCTCGCCATTGTCGATCGGAACTCTGATTTGCTTTGCGATACCAGAGTAATTTCCGCAGCACAATATCTTCAGGAGTCGCCACAAAAACGCTTCGGCCCGATTCTTTGGTAATCGTTCTGCGTTGCCGGCGCTTCATTTCTTCACGAGCGAAGTCATTTTTTTGCAAAATGAAGATGTCTACTTTCATTGCAGTCTTTAAATGAATCACATTAAACGAAGCGCAATCTTCGATGGCTTTTTTCAAAAAGTCTGCTGATGGGAGGTAGAACTCTCCTTCAACGATTTTGCGAAAGAGGGGAATATGCTCGAAGCGGAAGTCCGCAACTAAGTCGATGTCGTTTGTAGAACGCGGCTCGCCAAGAATCGAGCTCGCAATGGAACCGCCGACATAATAGGGAATGTCACAATCTTCGAGTACTTCTGCAATGCGGAAAGTAATTTGGATGGTCTCAGGAAGCATCAATAGCCTTTTTTTTGCGGATCCCAGTTGTAAACCTGAATCATGGTTTCTCGATCTAAATGAAGTGAGGCGAGTCGAAGGCGGATTTCTTCGTCACTGGCATCGGGATAGCGTTCTCGAATTCCCATTTCTGCTAATTCGCGACAAGAACGGTTCAGATCGAATATACGGTTCAATTTTTCCTCATCCGACATTTTGCCCCAGAGTTCAAATAGAAGGCGCTCCGCAACATAGCTCGTATCTTCAGATTGGGTTTTGTAAGTGGAGGAAGGCTCCCGTACTTCTTCATTCATGCTTCCCATTATGAACAAATCTCCTTTTGTGTAAAATCCGTCGCTTCAAAGTAGATAAAAATATGATTGAAATCACGCGTCGCGAAGAATTTTCTGCAAGCCATCGCCTGCACAATCCAGCATTCTCGGATGCCGAGAATCAGCGCGTGTTTGGGATTTGCAATAACCCCAATGGACACGGGCACAATTATGCACTCGAAGTGACAGTTCGTGGTCCGATTCCTGCTCAAACCGGGATGGTGATGGATTTAAAAGAACTCAAAGACATTCTGGATCGTGAAATCATCCAGAAAGTGGATCATAAGCATCTAAATCTGGATGTGCCATTTCTTCAGGGTGTGATACCGACTGCAGAAAACGTGGCTAAGGTGTTTTGGGAAATGCTGGATTCTGTTTTGAAAAAACGCGGTGTTCAATTGCATCGAGTTCGGCTATATGAGTCGCGGGCGAATTTTGTTGATTACTACGGTGAAAAATAAGGGAGAACGATGAAAGCTCTGCCAAAGATGTTTGTAGCGGGGGCCTTACTGGCGTCACCGATTTTGGGAGGGGAAACCGACAGCAGCAAATTGCCGGCTCCAACCCTAGAAAATCTGACCCAGTCTCCGGCCAAATCGATTGACGAGTTTGCTGGTCAAGCGCTCTATATCGAATTCTTCGCCTTTTGGTGAAAAGCTTGTCCAAGCCAGGTCCCACATCTCAACGAAATACAAAAGAAGTTTGAGAAAAAGGGCCTGGTAGTCCTCGGCGTGACCGGGGAAGGGAAAAAAGATACCGAAGCTTGGATTCTTCAGCATGGGGCGAAATATCCCTATGCCTATGACAAAGGGGAAAAGTGGAACACGGCGTTAAAAGTTGCATTCCTACCGACAGCCGTTCTTACCGACCCCAGAGGAAATGTCATTTGGTCAGGGTTTCCTGCAGATATGCCCGAGAAAATTCTCGAGACTTTAGTCAAAGGCGCATTGAGTTCTCCTCTTTACGACTGGCCCAAAGCTGCAGCTCCAATCAAAAAGGCTTTTCTCGACCGTCAGTTGGGTAAGGCGCGGACTGCGGCTGCGGCTTTTGCAAAAACAGATACGACAGATGGTCCAGGTCTACTCAAAGCGGTTGAGCAATACATTCAGGATTGGGTTGGCATTCTGAATTCCCGTGTTGAGAAGGGCGATTTCATGCGAGCCAGCGATCTTGGTAGTGAACTCAAAAAAGAACTCGCCGGGCAGCCTGAATTAGCTGGGATAGAAACGATTTTGAAAAACATTGCTGCCGACAAACAAGCCCAAAAAGTGATCAAGGGTCAGAAAGAAGTTTTGAAGCTGCGACAAGAAGAAGTTTCCAGCGCGAAGAAGGGCCAAGAGATCCTTGAACAATTAGACAAAGTCGCCAAAAACTATGCCGACACGGCTGCTGCTCGTGATGCTATGGAATACAAGAAGATCTTGGAGAAGCAGCTTAGAGAATAGGAATGTTTCGTTTAGATATGTTGTAGGGATGAAATTTGAATTTCATCCACGTTGGCGTTGGGACTCAGCAAATAGGCCGAAGTAATCGCGACGGCAATGTCTTGAGGCGTGACGAATTGTTTGCGGTCGAATTGTCCCGGGATCTCATCAAACATTTTTGTGTTGGTGGGTCCCGGGAGCACCGCGCTCACTCGAATTCCAAACTCGCGAAATTCTTCGCGCATTACTCCGTTCAAGCCAAGCAATCCTGCTTTTGAAGCGCAATAGGCTGAGGAACCAGGGAAAGGAACTTTTCCTGCGATTGAAGAGACATTGAAAATATGAGGACGCTTGGATTTTTTGAGCAAAGGCAATAGTGACTTGGTGAGTAGGAAAGGCGCCGTCAAATTGATCCGTAAAGTGTTTTCCCAAACCGCAGCACTGGTTTCTGAAAGAGGCGCAACTTTGAGCATGCCTGCGTTGTTCACTAAAACATCGAGATGATCACTGTCGTGTTTAATGCGATCGACGATTTGATCAATCTCTTCAGGATTCGTGAGATCTGCAGGAAGAATAAAAACTTGGCTTGCGTGTTTTTCGAGTGGCTTTGCCACGTTTTCGAGTTCATTACGAGATCGCGCAATGAGATAGAGACTCGCTTTTTGTGCTGCGAAAGCCTGAGCAATAGCAGCGCCAATGCCACGACCGGCTCCTGTAATGACAACGATGGGTTTTTCCTTGGCCATGCTCGGTTCTATTCTTCTGGAATTTTGTGCCTACAATACTGCCTTTTCCGCGCGGAAGAAACCTCATGAGTTGGAATGTCTTGGGAAGTTTATTTTGTCTCGAACTCGCTTTTGG
>CAZMYG010000186.1:0-4972 GCA_964570465.1 uncultured Planctomycetales bacterium | reverse complement strand
GCCAGAAATTATTGATTTACAAACGAGCGGCGAATTTGAAGTCACTTTGACTTTGGACACTCCGATCGAGCCTGGTGCATGGACCACCATCACACACAATCCCAGCGGAAGCTCTGTGCGTTTGGGATATCTGCCTGGCGATGTCAACGGAGACAAAACTTCTTCGCCTGTCGACATTTTGAGTTTGATCAATTCACTCAACGGTGTGATTCCACGGCCGTTGCATGCGACTGACATGGATCGATCTGGCGTTACTAACCCCGCGGACATTTTACGTTTGATTGACCTGCTCAACGGTGCCGGTGCTTTCGATCCGTGGAATGGTGTGTCACTGCCGTAAGAGACATACTCATCTTTAGTTAAGTCCTTCCGATTCCCGATAGATTTGCAGATCGATTGCGGTCTGCATAAGGAAGTTCATGGAGATTTCTATCAACGGAAGGCTTATCGGGCCTAAACGCCCGGCTTATCTCGTCGCCGAGATGTCGGCGAATCACGGGCAGAGCTTTGAAAACGCCGTTGCAATCATCAGCGCGGCGAAGTCTTCCGGTGCCGACGCGATTAAAATTCAAACCTATACAGCAGACACGATGACGCTTGCCGGAGAGCAGGCGCATTTCAAAGTTCAGGGGACAATTTGGGATCAGCGCAAACTTCATGAACTCTATCAAGAAGCACAAACTCCCTGGGAATGGCAGCCGAAACTTAAAGAAATTGCAGAAGACTTAGGGCTTCATTTTTTCTCTTCGCCGTTTGATGCAAGTGCTGTCGATTTCTTGGAAAAAATGGAAGTGCCTGTTTACAAAATAGCTTCGTTTGAGCTGGTCGATTTTCCGTTACTGCGACGTGTTGCTGCGACAGGAAAGCCAGTCATCGTTTCTACGGGGATGGCCAGCGTTGAAGAAATTTCGGAAGCGGTCGAAGTGTTGCGAGAGTCAGGGTGTAAGGAATTGGTATTGCTCAAATGCACGAGTGCCTATCCCGCTCCGATTGAGTCGATGAATCTCATGGGAATATCCTTTCTCCAGGAAAAATTTTCTCTGCCAATTGGTCTTTCCGATCACAGTTTGAGTTTGGAAGTTCCTATTGCAGCGCGAGCCTTGGGGGCCTGTGTTATCGAAAAACATTTCACGCTGTCTCGCAACCAACCAGGACCTGATTCGGCCTTTTCCCTTGAGCCAGTGGAATTCCGTGCGATGGCGGATGCCGTGCGAATGACAGAGAAAGCTTTAGGGTCCGCTCAATTCGGGACCGAACCCGAGGAGGCGAAGTTGCGCGCATTTCGCCGTTCGCTTTTTGTTGTCGAGAACGTGAAACAAGGCGAGACGTTGACAGAAAAAAATGTGCGAGCGATTCGCCCCGGCAATGGAATGCATACGCGCTATTTAGATCGTGTGCTCGGGTTAACAGCATCCCGAGATATCGCAAAGGGGACGCCCTTAAGCCCAGAAGTCATCAGCAATTTTGCGGAGGAGCCCAATCATGACTGAACTCGTTCGATGTTCGAAATGCGTGATCCCAGAAACCCACGAAACGATTCTCTTTGATAGTTGTGGCGCATGTAATGTCTGCAACCAGCACGAATTTAAAAAAGAGAACATCGATTGGGAATCGCGTAAGCGGGAATTTGGCGAGCTAATCGAAGAGTATCGCGGAAAGTATTCCTACGATTGCATTGTTCCGTTTAGCGGAGGTAAGGACAGCACTTTCACTCTTTACCATCTGGTCAAAGAATACAAACTCAAGCCGTTAGTCGTTCAGTTCGATCACAGTTTTCTCCGTCCGACCATTCTCGAAAACAACGCTCGCACGATGAAGAAACTCGGCGTCGATTTCCTGAGTTTCCGCCCAAATTGGAAAGTGGTACAGAAACTGATGCTCGAAAGTCTAAAGAGAAAAGGCGATTTCTGTTGGCATTGCCACACGGGGATTTTTGCCTTTCCCATGCAGATTGCCGTCAAATTCAACGTGCCTTTGTTGATTTGGGGTGAACCTAGCGCCGAGTACACGAGCTACTATGGCTACGACGAGAAAGAAGAAGTCGACGAGCGACGATTCAATCGCTTCATCAATCTAGGGATCAACGCCGACGATATGCAGGGAATGATCGAAGGAATCGATGCGCGCGACCTCGATCCATTCCGCTATCCGAAGCTCAAGGATTTGAAAAAGAACAAGGTGAGATCGGTTTGTTTGGGTAGCTACATTCCTTGGGATGTGAAAAAACAAGTCGAGATTGTGCAGAAAGAATTGGGTTGGCAAGGTTCTCAAGTCGAAGGCGTGCCTCCGGAGTACAACTACGAAAAAATCGAATGTTTCATGCAAGGAGTGCGCGACTATCTCAAATTCATCAAACGCGGATATAGCCGCACGGCGCATTTGACGAGTCTGGATATTCGCAATGGAAGAATGGACCGTGAGCAAGCTCTCGAATTAGCCAAAGAGTTCGATGGAAAGAGACCGCCTAGCCTCGATCTCTTTCTCAACTTTGTTGGAATTAGTGAAGAGGAATTTCTTGAGATTGCGCAGAGCCACTCAGTCAGTCCGTGGCAATTCGATGCGAATCAAGTCGAGCGAGGGAAAGAACTGTCCGACATGAAACAGTGGGACGGAACGGTATAGCTGCATGATTGCTGTGATCGACTATGGCATGGGCAATTTGCGCTCGGTGTGCAATGCGTTCGAGTCTTTGGGCGCGGACGTTTGCATGACAAGCAATGAGAAAGAAATTCGCGAAGCGGAGCGAATCGTTCTTCCAGGAGTTGGCGCTTTTGGCGAATGCATGCGCAATCTTCAGAAGACAGAACTCATCGGCACCATCGAAGAAGAGGTCTGTCAAAAAGGAAAACCTTTCTTTGGGATCTGCGTGGGAATGCAAATTCTCGCTCGAGAAGGGCAAGAAAGAGGGGTTTCCGCGGGACTCGATTGGATTCCTGGCGTAGTCAAGCGATTTGACTTTCCCGAACAAAACCTCCGCGTTCCACATGTGGGTTGGAACAATGTCACGTTACATCGTGATTTGCCTCTCTTTGAAGGCTTGCCAGAGAATCCCGATTTTTACTTTGTTCACAGCTATTACTTTGTTCCTGATAAGGCAGAGGAAACCGTCGCCAGTTGTGATTACGGTGTGGAGTTTGCTGCGGCACTGCTGCACGAAAATCTTTTCGCAACGCAGTTTCACCCTGAAAAAAGCCAACAACACGGACTTCGGTTACTAGAAAACTTTCTCCACTGGAACCCATAACTGTGTTGAAACATCGCATCATTCCTAAATTGCTGCTCCGTGATGGGCGGAATGTCAAAGGAGTGAAATTCCAAAACCTGCGCGATACCGGGCATCCGGTGAGCAATGCAAAGATCTACGACGCTCAGGGTGTTGACGAACTTTTGTTTCTCGATATCTCTTCGAACACAACAAATCACAAAATTCTTTTCGAGACGATTCAGAAGGCAGCAGAAGAAGTGTTTATGCCTTTTTGTGCAGGTGGGGGAATTCGTTCAATTGAAGACATTCGCGGGATGTTGCTTGCCGGGGCGGATAAGGTTTCGATCAATACTGCCGCTGTTGAAAATCCTTCTTTAATCGATCGCGGCGCCGAGCTTTTCGGTTCTCAATGCATTGTGGTTTCGATTGACTATCGCAGAAACGGAGAACGGCATGAGGTTTTTACTCATGGCGGGACAAAGGCGACGGGTCTTGATTTGATCAGCCATGTAAAAAACATGGTTCAGCGAGGTGCAGGAGAGATTCTTCTCACTTCGATTGATCGTGATGGAACGATGCAGGGCTATGACCTCGCAACTTTGAAAGAAGTTTGCGAAACGGTGGATGTACCTGTGATCGCTTCTGGCGGCGCGGGCACTCTTCAACATCTCAGCGATGCAATTCATGAAGCGAAGGCCTCTGCAGTTGCCGTTGGCAGTTTGTTTCACTTCACGGATCAAAGTCCGATTAAGGCGCGATCTTTTTTGCAGGGTGCAGGAATTGAAGTCCGCGTCAGCGGGTAGGGCTACGCTTTGCGGAAAACTGGCTGGACAATCTCACCTTCCAGAAGATGCGGAAGATTTCCCTTCTTAAGTCCTTCTGCGAGTAATTTCAGCGCATCGCGATAGGCATAGAGTGTTTCATCAATTTCACGATCGCCATGAGAGGCACTGATATTGTGCCCGCCTCCAAAGAGAATGCCGCGTTTGAGTAGTTCTTGTTGAACAGCGCTTTTCATTAAGCGAGTTTCTTCTTCAGAATCTGATTGGAATTGCATCAAGCTGCGCGGCGCAAGTCCAACACATTGCACTCGTTTCTCAATACCGAATTCCTTGCAGAAATAATTGATGCCATCTTTGAGCTTGGCGCCCATTTCCCAGATTTGTGCAATCACTTTTCGTTTTTCGATTTGTCGAATTGTTTCGAGGCTCGCCGCGAGCGAGACGGCTTCTCCTCCGAAAGTCATGGAGACAAAAACTTCTTCCATTTTCTTCATGTATTGGCGTTTGCCGACCAAGGCGGAAAGCGGATAGCCGTTGGCCATCGCTTTTCCGAAGCAGGCAAGATCTGGAGTCACGCCGAAATATTCTTGCGCACCACCTAGAGAAACTCGGAAGCCAGTGACCACTTCATCGAAAATCAATAAAGCGCCATGCTTTTGCGTAAGTTCTTGGACTTTTTTGAGGAAATCGTTTTTAGGTTCTTCGACTCCGATGGGTTCGAGAATCACTGCTGCAATTTTGCCTGGGTATTGAGTGAAGAGTTTTTCCAGAGAGTCCGCATCGTTGTAGGTAAAAGTTTTTGTTAGATCGCGAGTCGATTCTGGGACGCCTGCATTGCGGGTAGTCGTACCCACATACCAATCTTGCCATCCGTGATAACCACAACAGGCGATCATCTCACGATTGGTGAATGCGCGAGCAACGCGTATCGCGGCCGAAGTGACATCCGAACCATTTTTGGCGAAGCGCACCATCTCAGCGCAGG
>CAZMYG010000185.1:0-4980 GCA_964570465.1 uncultured Planctomycetales bacterium | reverse complement strand
TGGACCCTCCCTGGGGGAAATTTGAAAGACTCGAACTCATGAAACTCTACTAATTGCCCATTAGATCTTGGCCGGCAGCATCTGCAGTAAATGCAAACTCAAGCTTCTCGATCTTATTCTTCCGACAAAGATCCATCACTCGGATGACATCGCGCCAAGGCACAGGCTTATTGGCCTCCAAGATAACAGTGGGATCTGGATCTTCCTTTTTCTTGGCGTTTCGAAGGGCTTCGTATTGACCCACAATCAAATTCGTGAGCTCTGTATCTTCTTCCACTATGCGCTGACCAAAACGACGTATGGTTTTTTCGTTTTCCCAGCTGAGCTTGATACGAACTTCATCAAGCACTTTTGCTGTCGCCTGACCTGGGCCTGCTCCCTTGTCCTTAGGAAGCCACGCATCCATACGTCCTTCGAGTGCCGCAAACTTCGCGGAACACATATAGAAAAGGAGCAAGCACATCAAAATGTCAATCAACGCAACGACGTTGACCGGCACCGGATTGTCCTCATCACCACCACCACCACCTGCCATGTTTTACCTCTACCTTAATTCGATTCGGTGAGCAACTCAGCGCCCACCTGCACCTTGTAGATGAACAATCTTGCACAAATCGCCATGATGTTTTGGATATATCCGAATGGTGCTGCTCGATCTGCTCGCACCATCACAGCCATTTCCGAAGGTTTTGAGCCGCTCACTGGATCGCTTTTGCGACCATTCTCCTCGTCGTACTCCATGCGAATCTCTTTGAGCTTGGCTTCCAAAGCCTTCTTGCCGTCCTTTGTATCTTCGTAGTGATTGCCTTTGACGACATATTTCCAGTGGTTCTCAATACGACAGGTCAAATTAGGACCGTAACTCGGACAAACAAGACCTTCACCTGCATCGTGAAACACATTTACGGTGGGGCGTTTGTCCATTCGGTCCGTTTTGACTTCATCTTTTTCATTGATCGCTGCAACCGCAGTTGGCAATTCGACTACTTCCAACTCTTTCTGCGACATGTCTGCCGCGAGCATGAAAAAGAGAACCAACAAGAACATGATGTCAACCATGGGAATCACATTCGCGGTCAAGTCTTCCTTGACCTTGACCTGTGCAACTCGTCTACGTCTACCCATGAAAACCTCCTAACAACTATCGCGAAGAACTAGTTGTTTGTCCTGTTGGAGTCAGGTGAATCTTCTTCACAAGCTCAGCTACCATGAGATTCATCTTCAATGTGAGACTCGAGACCTTGTTCTTGAAGTAGAAGTACACAGCCAAGAACACAATCGCATCGAAGAGACCCAAGGTAGTATTCACCAAGGCTTCATAAATCCCGTGCGCAAGATCGCTAGGGGTTGGGTTCTTCATCGACTCGATTTTTTGGAAGGAAGTGATCATTCCAGTCACGGTTCCCAGCAAGCCGAGTAGAGGAGCGATGTTACCGATCAAGGACAAATAGCTGATCTTGGTATTGAGATTGAAGGTCGCAGCCTGAGCAACGGTCTCGATTTCGTGGAGCATTTCTTCATAACCCGCTTCACGAACTACGAGCCCACCACCGAGCACGCGAGCGTAGTAGCTGTCTGAAGATTGACAGAGCTCTAAAGCCTCGTCGTACTGTTCTTCATCGATCAAAGCTTCGAGATCAGCCACGAGATCGGGAGGAGCAAGTTTTTCCTCAGTAATGCTGAAAATGTGCTCCAAGGTCAGTGCCAATCCGGCCATAAACGTCAACGCGAGCAAATAGCTCACTGGCGCAGCCGATTGGAACAGAGACCAAAGACTTCGAGACGCCCCAGTTGCTTCTGCGCTTGCCGAAGCTTGTGCGAATTCAAACGAAGAAAAGGCAATAAAAACCGTGCCCAAAACTGCGGCATACTTCCCGTATTTCTTGACAGCAAAACCCATCGTGTTTTCTTCCTTTCTCATGATTTACTTCTTCAAAAACGACGAAAGCGGAAACCGACTTTCTAAATCTTTCAGCTTTTCGCTTGCGCGTTGCTGATAAAGTTTCTTCTGCTCCTCTTCTTTCGACTGCTCGGCGAGACTGCGAAATGCTTCACTCGTGTAATAGAGAGAGCGCTCGAATTCGCTCGTGCGGTCATTTTCCCCCGGGAAGTAGAGCACAACTCCCCGAAGAAAACTGTATAAGGCCTCCTGAATTTTGTCGACCTTTTTCTCCTTGCGCCCCTCAGCGAGCTGGATTTCTCCCAACCCGTTCCAAGCAGCCGCTAAAACGACTGGAGAACTGTTTTCATCTGCTTTTTGAATTGCATCCGTAAAAACGGCGCGAGCCTTTGAAGGATCGTCGCCTTTTTTGACCAAGCATCGCGCAGAACCAATTTTTGCCAAGGTTGCCAAATCGGAATTTGCGGTTGTGACAGCGGCAGCCAATTTGTCATAGGCATTCGCCGCTTCGACAAACTTGCCTTGATTCTCTAGTAAACCGCAGCCGAGCAAATCCAATTCGCGCAAAAGCTCATCGTCAAGTTTCGCCGCAGTAGCTTCTTGTCTCGCAGCCTCGATGGCCTTAGTCGCTTCATCGTATTTTTTGGTCGCGATGAGACAGGTCACAATTCCCGCATTGGCTTTACCGAGAAATCGAGACTGTTTGAACTCCTTAAGCAAATCACGGTAATTGGTGATCGCTTCATCCAAATGCGGTGGATTGCTCGTCTCTGCAGCTTGAGCCAAATAGAAAAGCGCTTGCTGGCGATAAATCGGTCTCAAACTCTGCTGGGATTTGAAATTGCGCAACGCAGCAAGAGCTTCCTGCGAATCCCCACGCTTGATTTGTGCAATCGCCTGGGTCAATTCCTTGGGCCGGCTTGAATAGTCGATACTTTCGATTTCCTTCCAAAGCAGAACGGTTTTTCCTCCAGCACCAAGAGAATAAGTCACTCCCTTATAATTCTCTTCTAGAATGCTCACTTCCTTGGGCTTGGGGTCCTTCTTAACGCGAACGGTATCTTTCTCCTGTTGTGCAAACACAGGAGACAACGCCACAACAGAAATCGTGCATCCCACAAAAATAGTTTTCCAGTTCATCATTCTTTTCCATTAACGCGGAGTACGCGCTTCGATTCTGTCCTTGAGACTTTGAAATCTCTTCTTGAGATCAAACCGGTTGTTTTCCCAGTCTGGATATAGGCGCAAAATGCTGTCGGTCACTGCCTTCGCCGAAGCATAGTCGCCTTGTTCAAAAAATACCGACACGATTAAGTAGCGTGCTTGCCACCAAAGTTTATTGTCGTCCTGGGTATTTTCTTGAATTCGGGTGAACACTTCGCGGGCATCGTTGAATAGCTTCTCGTCTTTTTTGGGCTTTGCCTGCTGAAAGAGCGCAAATCCATATCCGGCATAGGCGCCGAGCAAATCCGGCTTCGCCCGCACAACGGCAACATTGAGTTGCTTCATCAACGCGTTGATCATGTTTTCCCCTTGAATCAACGCTTCATAGGCAACCACAGCTTTTGTCCAATCCCCTAGCATGAGATAGCAACGGCCGAGTTTCACGCGCACGACCCAAACCTTTGTTCCCAAAGAATCTCGATGCGGCGGTTTGAGCAATTGCTCATAGAGATTGCTCGCTTGTTTCCAGAATTCAGAATTGGCCAAAGCCAATCCTTCCAAGTCAACAACAGAAACTCCGGCTTCCGATAATCCATTGGCCCGGAAACCAATCACATCGAGTCGATCCGCTGCGACAAGTATGTCTTCCGCTCCTCGTCGTAATTCCTTCGAAGCGACAGCTCTATTAATCCACTCGTGATAATAAACTGCAGCTTTTCGCAACTCAGTAATCGACTTGGGATCGAGACCACGGGCCGCATTGGGATTTTTCTTCTCTCGATCTTCTACGCTTTTTTCCAATCGTGCAGCAAGTTCGCGGCAAAGCGCACTGATTCCTCTCTGGGAAGGCGCTGCTTTTGCCAACAAAGAATCCAAAGCTGTCGTCGCTTCTTCAAACTGATTGAGATCGGAATAAGCGCGAATACGCAAAGTGGTGATCTTGGAGAGATACTCTGCCTCTGCGTACTGTTTCTCTGCGCCATCAATCGCTTTGAGCGCATCTGCAGGCTTTGCTACAGCATCTTGTAAATAGATTTCAGAAATTTGGGCCAAGCTAGCAAAAGCCAAAGCCTTCATCTCCGATTGACGCGCGGAGTCTGTGGATTTTGCGGCCTGAGCATTCGCCCAGTCATAGGCCTTGCGATAGGCCTTTTCTGCTTTGAGAAAAGCTTCCTTTGCTTGAACCGGTCGCGCCTGTTTCACTTGTTCCAAAGCCATCGAGTAATAAGAA
The DNA here is from genome assembly GCA_964570465.1 of uncultured Planctomycetales bacterium. GTDB lineage: Bacteria > Planctomycetota > UBA1135 > UBA1135 > CAZMYG01 > CAZMYG01. The sequence goes on along the minus strand of CAZMYG010000185.1, from coordinate 685 downwards.
AAAGGAACATCGCTCAGAGCAACTCGATAATTCGGTGAGTTCTCGGTGACACTTTCCAAAATCTTCAGCGCATCGGCCCATTTCTTCTGGCGCATCGCTTTCTTCGCGACAAAAAGTTCAGCCTGTTTCGCTTCCTTCGAATCGGCGTATTTGCTCGTGAGCTCGGCAATCGCTTTTTGATAATGTCCCTCATAGAAAGTCGAACCGTCGGCAGCTAGTTGAATCAAATTTGTCGCCGCTCGATAAAGCGCATCCGGAGCACGTTCAGAACTGGGCAATACCTTAGGAACATGTAAAAAAGCCAAGGCCGCTTCTTCGTCACGACGATCAAAATCTAGATATAGACCTAGCTGGTAATAGCACTCCGCGGCCATCTTTGGCTCTTCCGACTTCCTCACCGCTCGTTTGAGAAAATCGATGCCGCGATCGTAATTGTTTTTTTGGAACTCGGAACGAGCCGCAATCAACCATTGCGAAGCGGTCGCTCCTTCTCCCACAATCCACTGGGAAGTCAGGTCTCGTGCTTTTCTCCCGTAAGGACCAGGCCCGTTGAGTTGAATCACAAAATTGAGAGCTTTTTGGGCTTCTTCAGATTGACCGCTCGCCTGCAAAGCCTGGGCTTGCTCCAATAGCAAACTCCAACCGAGATCTACCGATTTCACATTCGGGAGCAGCTTGAAGCAAC
>CAZMYG010000184.1:0-5120 GCA_964570465.1 uncultured Planctomycetales bacterium | reverse complement strand
GTCACTCACCCCAATCATCTAAAGCGGCTTATCTGACTGGGCAAACTGCGTAGCCTTTCGATTCCTACTTCTTGTTGATCCGGTCTTCGACCTCGTGAAGAGTTGAAGCCTTGAAGGTCTGGTGCGTCTCACCATCTTCCGAATGTTTTGTGACGGCCACAAAGATCCCGATTAAATTTCCTTCGGTATTGAAAACCGGCCCTCCACTCATTCCGTCGATGGGAGCGGCACCCGCCAACGGCTTCAAAACCAGATGGTTTTCCTCGACTTTTTCAACCTCGACCAGAACGGGAATAGGTTCAAAGTAATCGTATGTGTCGGCGGTGGGCATGAAATCGGTTTTCCCGTTTCGACGCACTCCGACGCCATCGGGATAGCCGAGACATATCGCTAGTTCTCCAACGACGGCTTTTGCAAGCTTGAACTCGGGAGTGGGTTTGTCCTCGTTTGCAGTGAGCCAGAACCCTCGCTTCAATTTCAAGATTGCGAGATCTCGATCGGGATATGTGTGTTCGACGTGAAGAAGCTCGGCGTGATACGAGTTCCCATCGGTTCGGAACACTTCCATGTTCTTCGGCGTGGGCGTGATTCCATCGAACAGATGGCCTGCCGTAAGCGCAAAAGCATCGTGAGCTATCAACACCGCGCTTCCTTGATTTGTTTGAAACGAGGTGCCCGTGAAATTGAAATGCAATCGGGCACGCAAACACCCAAGTTTGCAGCGGTCGATGACGGCGAGTAAGTCAATGCCCTTGCTTTGCTTGAAGTCATTCGCATAGGAGCGGACAGAAAGCCTTCCGCTCTCAAAGTAGTTGCGCAGGTCGAGAGCATAGCCCGTGCGTTCATTCGCCTGGGGAAGTGGCCCTTCGTGATAGTTCCCTTCAGAGCACCCTTCGCACATGGAGATCACGAGGCTGAGCGCCAATAATGTTCGAGTGCGGATCATGACAAATCATGATATCGAGATGTGATGTAAAGAAACTTAATATGGGTGGCCCCAATACTCACTAAATCCGCGCAGATTGTTCGAGTGAGTGACAGTTACTCAGCCCAACTAAGTACTCGCTAGAACAAGCAGTCGACTAGTTGTTGGGATTTCTCCTTTTTATGAAATTTTTATTTTCTGAGCGGAGCTTTTAATTCGTTGGCGCTCGCTTATGCCGCTACTTTTCTTTCATGAGTAAAAGAGAAACGCTCCTGGCAATCATGATAGCGACGATAATTTTCTTTCTTGTGCCGGAAGGAATCTGCCAGGAAACAGGGCAACCCCGAATCGAAAATCAAAATTCCGCTATCGACGCCTTGCGCAAACGCCTCGAAGAACTCGAGCGGGATTTGGGTGAAATGCGAAAGCTGTCGCGGGCGCAGACTCCTATCTGGGAGGACGACTCCAACTATCGTCCGGAAAAAATTCCGTTTGCCTTTGGCGATTTTTCCTGGGCGCCGGGTAGCTACGCGCCGCAGAAGAGTCCTCTCAAGTGGGGTCCTTTTACCGGAGAGTTCCGAGTGGACACGGCATATCACTATTCTCTTAACAGTCCGCAGGACAATACGATTTCTGGTTCGAGCGAAGTGTTCCGGCACGACGAATTGCAGTTGACACAGCTCGGGATCGGAGGTGATTTCTACTACAAGGGAGCGCACGGACGATTGATGACACAGTTCGGAATGTATTCGCAGACCACTCCACGCAATGACGCCAGTCCAGGAAGAGGACAGTGGAACCTCGATGATGCCTATCGTTATATCTCCGAAGCTTACGGGGGATATCACGTCGACTCGATGTACGGCATCAATATTCAGGCCGGCATCTTCATGTCCTATGTAGGACTCTGGAGCTACTACAACTTTGATAATTGGACTTACCAACCTTCTTATGTCTCCTCGAATACACCTTGGTTCTTCCAAGGAATTCGAGCCCAGATCTATCCGAGTGAAAAACTCAAGATCGAGCCTTGGCTCGTGAATGGTTGGCAGTCCTATGGGAAATTCAACGAAGCCCCGGGAGTTGGTTTGCAGGTTCGTTGGTGGCCGAACGATTCGCTTTCCATTTTGGGAAATCAATACTACGGTACGGATACGCTTGGTCTGTCCAATCGAAAGCGCTTCCACAGCGACAACAGCATCATGTTGAAATACCACGACGATCCCAAAGCGGCGATCAGCAAAGCAGCTGCCTCGTTGACTGTCGATGCAGGCTTCGAAACTGGCGATGGAGTCAAATGGGATGAACAGTATTTCCTCGGCTTCATGGCTTACAACCGTCTCTGGTTCTGCGAGAACAAATTCGCGATGACTGTGGGCGGTGGCTCGATCAACAATCCAGGTCGCTATCTTGTATTGATTCCTCCTATCAATGGGGCAACGGCTTTCTCAGGGACACCGTATTTCTCCGCGTCTCCAGGCGATCGTTTCCGAGCCTGGGATATGCAGATCGCCGCCGACTATATGCCAACGGAAAACGCCACCTTCCGGCTCGAGTTCAACCGCCGGGTAGCGAGCGTACCGTATTTCACCGGTGAAGGAGGTGTCACTCCGTCTGGAGGAAATCAGGGCGCTCCCGGTTCCGTGATAACAGGTTTTACCCCGGATTTAGACAGGGCAGAGAATCGCGTCACCTTCGCCTTCATGGTACGTTTCTGAAAATTGGAGGAGGAAAATGTCTGGTTTATATCTCATTGGATTCATCATTGCCTTGGGCCTACTCCTCTATCTCTTCATCGCTCTTTGCAAGCCGGAGTATTTCGAATGAACTGGATTGGAATCATTCAGATTTTAATTCCTGCAGCGGTGTTGTTTCTGCTCGTGAAACCTCTGGGCCTTTATTTGTTTCGCGTTTATGAAGGCAAGCCCATTTTCCTCGAGCGAGTATTCGGCTGGCTTGAAGCGTTGATTTATCGACTCTGCGGCGTGCGCCGCGAAGAAGAGATGAGTTGGAAAAGTTATCTCGCCGCCGTGCTTTGGTTCAGCGCCGCGGGAATCGCCCTCCTCTATCTACTGCAGCAAATCCAAGCGACCCTGCCTCTCAACCCCCAAGGCTTCGGCCCTGTCTCGTCGGATTCTTCTTTAAACACCGCCGTGAGTTTTGTGACGAACACAAATTGGCAAGGCTACGGCGGCGAGACCACGATGAGCTATCTCACGCAAATGCTCGGCATGACCGTTCAGAATTTTCTCTCCGCGGCTGCGGGTGTTGCGATGTTGATGGCCTTTGTCCGAGGGCTCGCAAGACGAGGAGTACAAACGCTTGGAAACTTCTGGGTCGATCTCACACGAGGCACTCTGTATGTCTTTCTGCCTCTTTCTTTTGTTCTCGCGATCTTTCTAGTCTCCGAAGGAAGCGTGCAAACCTTTTCTTCCTATCCGTCTGTCAAACTTCTCGAAGCCACAAAAGATAAAGAGGGAAATCCTGTTCAGGAACAAGTGCTCGCGGTGGGTCCTGTAGCGTCCCAAGTTGCGATCAAACATCTCGGCACCAATGGGGGAGGGTTTTTCAATGCGAACACGGCACATCCTTTCGAGAGCCCGACACCACTGACAGATTTGGTTTTAGTGATTGCTCAGCTCGCCATCGCGGCGGCATTAACTTATACCTATGGGAAAATGGTTGGCGACACGCGACAAGGTTGGTCCATTTTCGCCGTCATGTTGTTTGTATTGTTGATCTGTCAGTTCTTTGCCTATGTCGCAGAAGCACAAGGCAACCCACGTCTCGCCGCTCTCGGAGTCGATCAAGCGCAAACGGATCTTAATCCCGGTGGAAATATGGAAGGCAAGGAAATGCGATTGGGTCTTGCTCCTTCTGCAGTTTTCGCCGTCTCGACTACAGCCACTTCCTGTGGAGCAGTAAACGCGATGCACGATTCCTTCACACCACTCGGCGGGTTGATTCCACTTTTTTTGATGCATTGCGGTGAAACCATTTTTGGCGGCGTGGGCTCGGGGCTTTACGGCATGTTGGTCTTTGTCATTGTCGCGGTATTCATCGCCGGATTGATGGTCGGACGAACGCCCGAGTATCTGGGGAAAAAGATCGAAGCATTTGAAATTAAAATGGCGGCGCTCGCGATTCTCGTTATGCCTTTCGTTGTTTTAGTGTTCACAGCGATTGCTGTGTTGATCGAAGCGGGAACACAGTCGATTGCCAATTCCGGCCCACACGCTTTTAGCGAAATTCTCTATGCCTATTCCTCGATGGCAAATAACAACGGCAGCGCTTTTGCTGGACTCAGCGCGAATACTCCTTTCTATAACTACACCGGAGCTGTTGCGATGCTGCTCGGACGCTTCGCGATTGCCATCCCAACTTTGGCGCTCGCTGGGTCGCTAGCACTGAAGAAACGTATCCCCTCAGGAACGGGAACTTTGCCCACGCACACGCCTCTTTTCTCTGTGCTCTTGATTGGCATTGTGATTCTCGTTGGCGCTCTCACTTTTATTCCTGCGTTGGCTTTGGGACCGATTGTTGAACATTTGCTTTTAGGGAGCTAAGGCCATGACAGTCACCATGAAAAAACGGCCGCTCTTCGAGAAGAAAATTGTCCGTCGCGCAATGATCGATTCTTTAAAAAAATTGAATCCGTCTCATCAATTGCGAAACCCCGTGATGTTTGTCGTTTACGTGGGCAGTTTTTTGACGACGGGTTTATTTTTCCAAGCCTTACTCGGACAAGGCGAAGCTCCCGCGGGATTCATACTCTCGATTTCACTTTGGCTTTGGTTCACCGTACTCTTCGCGAATTTTGCCGAAGCCATGGCCGAAGGCCGAGGCAAGGCACAAGCCGACGCACTGCGCCGTGGACGGCATGAAGTGATTGCCAAGAAATTAGTCAGCGCCAAACACGACGCCGCATATCATCCCATTTCCGCAAACGAACTTCGCAAAGGCGATGCCGTGCTCGTCGAAGCGGGAGATTTTATTCCGGGTGATGGAGATGTCGTTGAAGGAGTAGCTTCCGTCGACGAGAGCGCGATCACGGGCGAGAGTGCTCCTGTGATTCGCGAGAGTGGAGGAGATCGTTGCGCTGTGACTGGGGGAACACGAGTGCTTTCAGATTGGCTCGTAATTCGCATCAGCGCAAATCCCGGCGAGAGTTTTCTGGATCGCATGATTTCGATGG
>CAZMYG010000183.1:0-5150 GCA_964570465.1 uncultured Planctomycetales bacterium | reverse complement strand
CGCGCAGCGGTTCGCAGACGGGGTACGGGAGAGTCTCTTTCCCCTCGGACTATCCTAATTTGATGTCGTTTAGATCTGTCCTTTAAACAAAGAATGGCGCGCAGACCAAGGTCACTGTCGAAATCAATTTCACGAGCACGTGCAAGCTAGGCCCTGCTGTGTCCTTGAAAGGATCACCAACGGTATCGCCGACGACTGCTGCCTTATGTGGTTCAGATCGCTTGCCAACGGATTTTCCATCGACAGTAAATTCACCGGTCTCGATGTATTTCTTTGCGTTATCCCAAGCGCCACCAGCGGTGTTCAAAAACAAAGCAACCAGAATTCCGGTAATCGTCCCGACCATGAGGAATGCTGCAACAACTTCTGCTCCAAGACCAAGCCAATACTTAAACACCAAACCCACAACAATCGGCATCGCGACGACCAAAACTCCGGGCAATACCATTGCCTTCAAGGCACCTTGGGTCACGATGTCGACACATTTGCCATAATCAGGTTTCTCCGTCCCCTTCAAAATTCCAGGTTTCGCACGGAATTCCTCGCGCACCGATTGGATGACCGCGGACGCTGCGCGCGAAACTGCTTTGATCGCAAGTGAGGAGAACAGGAAAACGAGCATTGCGCCGAGTAAAGCTCCGACGAAAACCGCAGGCTTCGCGATATTCACACTCTGCAAGGCCGTCGGGTTGTAATGATGCACTTCGTCGATATAGGCGGAGAAAAGCAGGAAGGCTGCCAATGCCGCAGAACCGATCGCATATCCCTTGGTTAAAGCCTTGGTTGTATTTCCCACAGCATCGAGTCGATCCGTCTTTTTGCGAATCTCTTCGGGCTGCTGACTCATTTCGACGATGCCTCCCGCGTTGTCCGTAATGGGACCAAAGGTATCCATCGCCAGGATATAGCCTGCGGTTCCCAACATACCCATTGTGGCAACAGCAGTTCCAAAAAGTCCTCCGCCAACAATGGCCGCTTCGCCAAAATAATAGGAAATCAAAATCGCTGCCGAGATCACGATCACCGGAGCCATCGTGCATTCCATGCCGACAGAAATTCCTGAAATGATGTTGGTTGCAGGCCCAGTCACGGAAGCATTTGCAATTTCCTTCACAGGACGATATCGATACTCGGTGTAGTACTGAGTGATATACACAAACGCCTGAGCCGTCGCGATTCCGATTACTCCGCAAAGGAAGAACATCCACCAGGCGTTAGGGGCTTGCTCGCTCGATAGCAACCACTTCGTCGCGACGAAAAAACCGATCGCAGACAAGAACGAGGTCAGATAATAGCCACGATTCAACGCCTTCATCGGGTCTTCGTCTTCGCGGCAGCGAACGACTAATACACCAATAATCGAAGCGAGAATTCCAAATGCTCGCGCAACGAGAGGGAAAAGCATGACACCAATCACCGCAGCCGATGTGGCAAAGATTTTTGTTCCAGAATCGCTAGTGGCATTTAATGCGAGAGTCGACCCTAAGATCATCGCGCCGATATTTTCTGCAGCAGTGGATTCGAATAAATCCGCGCCACGACCCGCGCAATCTCCAACATTGTCTCCTACAAGATCCGCAATTACCGCGGGGTTACGAGGATCATCCTCTGGAATCCCAGCTTCGACTTTTCCAACCAAATCGGCGCCAACGTCAGCAGCCTTGGTATAGATTCCCCCACCGAGCTGCGCAAACAGCGCGACAAAGGACGCTCCAAAACCATAGCCCGCAATCAAGAGGGGAATCTTGGTCGGATTGATCTCGGTAAGTATCGTCGCCAGATAGTAAAGCCCCCCAACGCCAATCAGCGACATCGCCACGACAAAAAGGCCGGAAACCGCACCGCCGCGCAGCGCGATACGCATCGCATCGTTGAGGCTCGTGCGTGCAGCATTGGCCGTGCGCAGATTCGCGCGAATTGAGACAAACATGCCGACATAACCCGCAACGACTGAGCACGCGGCGCCCAAGACAAAGGAGACCGTTGTCCAGATCGCCAACACCATCGGCGAACCTGGGTCGGCAGCATTCGACTCACGCACGTAGGCATAAAGTACAAAAATCAAAAACGCGACGGGGATCGAGAGTTTCAGAATTGTGCGATTTTGCCGACGCAAAAACGCCTCCGCTCCCTCGCGAATCGCAGCAGCAATCTCCACCATCTTGGCAGGAGCATCACCTGTTGCCTTCAGCGCATAACGAGCGAAATAAAGCGCAGCGATGAGGCCTAAGACCGAAAATCCAAAAATAAGAAGAATTAAGTCCATTTTTTACCTTGAAATTAGGACGAAGGGAGTATTCCCCAGAAAGTTGGGCGAGAAAGATACGAGAAAACTGGATTTATTACATGCGGGTACTTTGTAGCAATTAATTATTACTCTGCTGCTTAGCAAAAACCTCAGAAGAAGTTATTTAATAATTGTATACAACGTCCCCGCTTACCCTTACTCAGCCCGAACAATTCGCGCACGGAGCTTGTGGAAAATCACTTCCCCACCGGGATTGATACCAAAGCCCAAAGCTCCGGATTTGGCCTGTGGCGGAATCGTGAATTTTGAAGCCGCTAACTCGACCCCTTCGATGAACATATTCGTTTCACGACCGAGTGCCTGAATGCGGATTTTATAGGTTTGCCCATCAACAATAGGATTTCCTTCTCCACCGGTTTCACAGGTGAGCTGGAAGAAGTTCTGAGGACCTGAGTAGCGACCAAGCACAACGAATCCAGCACTCTTGATCTCCACTTCCATTTCGATATCGAAATCGATCCAGTAATCCTTCTTCCCGGATAGCAGGGTGGCGCGTTCACGCTCGCCTGGAGGCAAGGTAGATTTCGCGCTCATCTTCCCGCCATCAAAACTTAGAGTCAGTGGGTTGTTCGATAGCTTGCTAGGTACAGAAAACCATTTGCCGCTATTGTTCTGATCTAAAAGATCGGTCCAAGCCGTGCGCTCCGCAACTTCGTTGTAATACTTCACCGCCCATTCATCTTCCTGAGTGCGAAGTTCTTTGCTCTTGGCATTCGCTAATTTGCCTACTTCGCCACCTTGTTTTTTCATATCTTCGAGCTTGTTCAGGGCAATGCGGAACTGATCGAGTATTCCCTTCAAGTTGTTTGGATTTGCTTGAACATAGTCTTGTAGGTTCTGCTCGGCGGCTTTCACCGCGTTGGTGTGAATCTTGAGCGAGAGCACGCTGACTTTTTGAAGAAATGCTTCATCCATCGAACGCGAAGCTTCAACCAGCGCTTCAATCTTTTTCAAAGTCTCGTCCATCTTGGCAAAGTTGTCCGCGTCCTTTTCACAAATGGCATACATTTCAATATTCGACTTGCGGAAATCTGCTTGTAGACGGCGAGACACCGTATCTGCTCGCAAGTGATTGAGTTCGGTTTCATCTCCGCTCTCAGGAATCACCGCCTGGCTCGCCGCCACCGCATCGATTTCATTCAAAATGGCATCGAAGTTCTCAGTATCTTGGGATATGAAACTCTTTACTTTTTCGACGGCGGCTTTGGAGCGATCCAATCTCGCCTGGCGTTCATTCGCTTCGCGAGAGTGTTTCGAACTAATCACGAAAATCGTCGCCCCTGCGCCGACAAAGAGAATGGCACCGATAATCATGGCGATTTTTGTGACTTTATCCGGACCTGAACTTTGAGGAGCTCGAGCATGGAATGAGCCGCGAGTACGCGGAGTTCTTCCCTCGGGTTCAGGACGAGAACTTGCTGGGGCAGCGGGACGCACTCCACCAGTACGGCTCGGTGGAACAGCAGAACTGCGAGTTGCGCCAGTCGCCCCAGTCAAAGCGCCAGCTTTTGTTGCATTGTTAGGTCTTGGCACAGAAACAGAATCGCATTTCAAGCAAACTGCCTGACCGTCACGCTTTTTGTATTTTCCTTGAACAATGTCAGTCGTTGGAATTGCTGTACCACAAATAGAACAAGACGCCATGTTATCCTCCTCCTCCGAGCCGATCCCCGGGCGGTGTGACACCTTTGATATTGCGGCGCACATCGCGCCAAAACTCTTCACGATTTTTTTTGTGCTTCTCCTCTTGGGCACGCTGCATACGCAGGAAAAATAGAAAGAACCCACCAACCATCAAAGCCATAATTCCCAATAAAGCCACAGTCCCTAGCGAGGAATTCATGAATTGATCTAAAGCGGAGCTTGCTGAACCGTCATTGTATCTGCGCACTGATTTTGCGATGAGAAAAGGAGCGTCAATTTTGACATATTGCTTGAGCTCAACCCCTTCTGTAGGCGCAGTAAGTCCTTGTGCGGCGATGGAATCAAAACGTCGAAGTGCGCCAGCGTAGTCCGGGCCCTCTGCGCGAAATGATTCCCAAAGTGTAGGCTCAAAACGCTTGGTCCAAGTCGCCACGATCAAAGGATTGGGATCCTGATCGAGAATTCCCTGCAATTGTGTCAGAGCTAAACTCAACTGTCCTTTGCGCAGCGAGCTATATAAAGATCGAAAAAGATCGTCGAGAGTGTCTTGCCCTTCATAACGATAGATCTGATAGAAAATCCCCACGGCTTCGACGAGTTCTCTTTTAAAGTCGGAACTTTCAAAAGGTGGACGCTCCCAGGTATCGAGCATGTATCCCTTTTCTCCGTCATGAAGAAGGATACGAAAAAGATCTTTTGTGCCCGTCGAGTTCTCGGGAGCAGGATAGGCCCACCAATGAACTAGGGTTCCTAAAACTCGAACCGGCTTTGCGAGAAGGCGATAGTGACGTGGGTTTTTCAGAAGCTGGGAATATTCCACTGCATAAGGAGTGGAATAGGCAGCAGCATCCGCATTTTTTACATCGCGCAGTACGGCCCAAAAATCTTCATTCTGTTGAAGGTCGACAAAGTCTTGGACCTTAGCAAGAGAGCCTCCGAACGCTAAAGCATTCTCTTCGGACTCTTCTCGGGGCAATAATTCAGGTCGTGCAAAACCGCCGCCGCCAGCTCGCTCTGAGGAATTGGAATTGTTATCAACTGTTTTTGAAGAGTTCGACTTGAACCAAATTAGCAGCGCAGCAAGAGCTAAGAACCCGAGCCAAATCGCAATCCTTCCTGAGGGGCTTCGCCAAAAGGGACGACTGGACCCTCCCTGGGGGAAATTTGAAAGACTCGAACTCATGAAACTCTACTAATT
>CAZMYG010000182.1:0-5205 GCA_964570465.1 uncultured Planctomycetales bacterium | reverse complement strand
ATGACCGCTTCATTGGCAGCATTGATCCTCTGGGGACACGAGTACGCTTGACTCTCGATCCCGCCGGCAATGCGGTTTCGAAGACGGTACACGGCTATCCTGGCGGGCCTTCCCCTCTCGATGCTTTTGGCGCAAGCAACGTATTGCTCGCTTCTTCGCAAACGTATTTTGATGAGCGCAACCGCGCCTATGAAATGCGTGCCGATGTCTTTGGAGATCAAGGTCACGGTGGAGAATCAGGTACTCAGGTGGTTCAGCGCTTTGCCTACGATCGTTTAGGGCGACTCACTTTTTCTACCGAGCACGACGGCGACACTTACAAAGTCGAATACGACGGGCGATCGCGGGTGAGCCGACGAGTGGATCCTTTGAACAACGAAGCGATCTATTTCTACGACAGCAACGACAATTTGCTGGAAACCACACAAACGGATCGAGCGAGTCTTTCACAAATTACTGAGCAGCGTTTTACAACCACGATCGTCTATGACGCGCTCAATCGGTTGATTCAAGTCGCAGACAATTTGGGACAAACAAGGCGCTTCGCTTATGACTTACAAAACAATGTGATCTACGGCAGCGATGCGAACGGTCCGCTCTCCTCGATTTCTTTGCCTCGTGTCCAAGCCAATCTCCCCGCTTACTTGCCCAATCTCGAAGGCAATGTGAGTCGCTTTTTCTATGATGGACTGAATCGACTCACAAAAAAAGAGATTCTGCTCACGAACTCTGGCCTTGGCTCAGGCAGTCCCAATCCCCCTCTTGATTTCAATCAATCCGGAGACGGGAAAATCACGATGCAAAGTGAATGGGATTTGAATTCCCGACTCATTCGCCAAATCGACGATCAAGGGAACAAGACTCGTACCGTTTACGATGCGTTCAATCGAGCGATTGCGATTCAGTACGGCGAAGGTAGCCCTGAGCAAACGGTTGAAAGCTTTCAATTTGATGGCGCCGATCGGCTCATTCAAAAGACCGATCAAAATGGCTCGGTGATTGGATACGAGTACGATTTGGCCTCGCGGCTCACGAGAAAATTTGTCGTGAGCGGCGCGCCAGGGCTCATCGGTACGAGTGAACAGCTATTGGAATACGATGGCTTGGGGCGGTTGACTTTATCGAGCGACATTTCTCCAGAAGATACAGCCTCTTTCACGCGCAGCTACGATTCGCTCTCGCGGTTGTATTTAGAAAATCAAGGCTTTGGAAATGCTTCGGGGAATGTCGAGAGCTTTTGGCAGTCGGGGAATCTGCGCGGCTCTTTGCTGTATCCCAACGGGCGCTCAGTCCCGATGCAATACGATGCGCTCAATCGCGCGAAGGTGATCGACCAAAATATCGAAAGCGAATTCCTAGGACAGCGTTTGCTCGAACGCCGTTACCCCAATGGCAGCAAGCTGCTCTATCACAATGGGCAGAGCGCCTCTGGCTATGATCGCCTGGCTTGCACAACACGACTTCGTTGGCTCAACGCCAACAATCAAACCATTGCCGATTTTGGCTATAGCTATGACCGGGAGAATCATCGAACAAGTACGCGCCGTTATCACGAGTTGAGTGCAACCAATAAACCCAAAGGAGAGACTTACCGCTACGACAGTGCCTATCGATTGATCGAGTGGAAAGAGGGCGTTCTCTTTGAAGGAGGCGGACTCCTGCTTCCTGGCGTGCCCGGAGATTCGATTGTCGGTGGTGGAATCTTAGGCGGCGGCGGGTCAGGGAGTGGAACTCGACACTCTGGAGGAAGCACTCCTCCTGGCTTAGAGTTTGCCAACCCAAATTTGCCCTCCATCGGCGAAGAAGGCCCCGGCTGGAATCACGCAACAATTAGCGACCAACAAAGTTGGACTCTCGATGGAGTGGGCAATTGGGCAGCGATGAGTCGACGCGGCGTGCTCATGAATAGCAGCATCAGTGCTCACAACGAGTACACAAGCTTTGGAAACCACGCGCAAGCGCACGACAACAACGGCAATCTCCGCGACGATGGGACTTTTTTCTACGACTACGATTTCTTAAATCGTCTGCGTCGCGTCGTTCGCAAGACGAACCTGCAAGTCGTGGCAACCTACGACTACGATGCGTTCAATCGCCGTGTCTTTCGCGAGACGACAGGTGAATCCGCGCTGGGCACAAGTAGTACAAGATACTTTTACGATGGCTGGCACGCGATTGAAGAACGCGATGCAAATAACACGACGACCAAGCAGTTTGTCTATGGTGAGCGTCTTGATGAGATTCTCAAGATGGATCGATATAGCGGCGCTGTAATCTCCTCTACCTATTATTACCACAGCGATGTCTTAGGCTCAGTCGTGGTACTCTCCGATGCGAGTGGAAATGTGGTTGAACGTGTGAAGTACTCTCCCTATGGGCAGCCCTATTTCCTAGATAGCAATCAGCAACCCATTCGCGACCTCCAAGGCAACTTCGCGTTGCAATCCAGTGTAGGAAATCCGCTGCTCTTTACTGCCGCACGCTACGACGCTGAACTTTGCCAGAGAACAAATACACAAACAACCGACAAACCCGGCCACTACTACCTGCGCAACCGCTATCTCAATCCCAATCAAGGAAGATTCATCACGAGAGACCCCATCGGTATCTGGAGCGACGCCGCGAACTTAGGAGGAGGATACAGCTATGCGGGGAATGATCCGGTGAATCAAATCGATCCGCTGGGACTCGCATGCCATTTCAAAAAGGATGAGCAAGGGCCTACACCTTTTTCTGAAAGATACGGACCATTTACTAAAATCCCTGATGAATCTGGCATGGATGATTTTCAAGATTATGCAGGTTGGCTTGGTTTTTGGCCGGGAGTAGGGGATGCCGTTGATTTAAGTAACGCTGCGCTATTTGGGTTGCGAGGAAAATGGACCGATTGTGGGTTAAGTCTTTTGAGTGCGATCCCTCTTATTGGGGATCTCCTTACCAAGGGCAATAAACTAAAAGGGCTGATCAAAGCAACAGATGTTGCCACTACTGCAATTAGTAAGTTGTATCTTAAGATGGAACTTGCGAGCGCTGCCCAGATGACAGAAGTCGGAAGGCGGATTGCTGGTCCAGGAACAAAGGATGTCCTTAAGCAGGCCAATCGCCTTGCGTCAGAATACGGAGGTTCTTCTGAGGAGTGGGTGAAAATGTCAAGTTCTCTCTTTAAGGGAGAAGACGGAATGAAATTTCAGACCCATTGGTTTGAGAATATTACTACTGGATCACGAGTAGAAATTAAGACAGTTTTTGTTAAGTAGAGAAAATACAAGATATGGAGTCAGAAAACGAAGAAGCGATTCAATCACAAAGAGTGGTGAAGCTGGCCACCCAAATCTTAAGAGAAGAGTTGGGTGTCATTGAAGGAGTCCGTCAATTAACACGCCATCTAAATAGAAATGAAAATCTGGAGGATGAAGATATTTTGTCCTTAATTGGAGTGGATTCCCAATCAGACCATTTACCAATTGGCGATGTGCGGAAACACTGGGACCCAAAAGCACTTGAAGAAAAGGATCAGGAAATAGCCGAGTTTGAAGCAGATTTCAAAGACACGGTTTTTGAAACCTGCAAGCGACTTATCAAGAAGTACGGTGGCACAAGCTCTTCCAGCAATTCACAAACTACTCTGTAAAGTCCGTTAAAAAATTGAAATTTCCTTGTCCTGAAAAGATCTGGAGTTGACCCGCTTTCGTGGACACATTTTCCCCCTGTGGGAGAATGGAGTCCATCATGTCGAAGACAAGACCGAATTACCCCGTAGAGTATCGTGAGAAGATCCTAGATTTGTACCGCTCTGGACGAAATGCCTCGAGCCTCTCGCGAGATTTTGAACCTTCCCTAGCGACGATTCGCAATTGGATCTTGCAGGCCGAGAGCGATGGTGTAATCCGAAGACCGGGACGTTGCTTGAACCAGCTCGATTTTCCATAACCGATTTTCTGAATTTGTTTTATGAAATTTGGTTTTCCCGGAGTGATTCCAAAATGGGCCTGATCAGCTCGATTCTTTGCGAGCGTGGAGTTTCGTTGCTTCAAACAGTTCGATTTGAAAGCTTTTGGCGGTCGGGGAATCTGCGCGGCTCTTTGCTTTATCCCAACGGGCGTTCGGTCTCGATGAGCTACGATTCCCTCAATCGAGTGAAGAGTATCGATCAAAATATCGAGAACGAATTTATTGGACATCGCCTACTGGAACGCCGTTGCCCCAATGGCAGCAAGCGCCTCTATCACAACGGCAGCAGTGCTTCGGGCTACGACCGCCTGGCTCGCACAACACAACTTCGTTGGCTCAATGCCAACAATCAAACCATCACCGATTTTGGCTATGGCTACGATCGAGAGAATCACCGCACAAGCACGCGCCGTTATCACGAGCTCAGTGCCAGCAACAAACCCAAGGGCGAGACTTATCGCTACGACAGTGCCTATCGATTGACCGAGTGGAAAGAGGGTGCCCTTTTTGAAGGAGGCGGGTCAGGTAGTGGGAACCGTTCAGGAGGAAACACTCCGCCGCATTTGGATTTTCTCGATGACGATCTTGGCCTCGATCAAGATTTAGGTATCCATCACGCAACGATCACCGATCAACAAAACTGGAAACTCGACGGTGTGGGCAATTGGGAGCAGATGTCTCGGCGTGGAGTACTGATCAATAGCAGTGCGAGCGTGCACAACGAGTACACAAGCTTTGGCAACCAAGCGCAAACGCACGACAACAACGGCAATCTCCTCGACGATGGGACTTTTTTCTACGACTACGATTTCTTAAATCGTCTGCGTCGCGTCGTTCGCAAGACGAACCTGCAAGTCGTGGCAACCTACGACTACGATGCGTTCAATCGCCGTGTCTTTCGCGAGACGACAGGTGAATCCGCGCTGGGCACAAGTAGTACAAGATACTTTTACGATGGCTGGCACGCGATTGAAGAACGCGATGCAAATAACACGACGACCAAGCAGTTTGTCTATGGTGAGCGTCTTGATGAGATTCTCAAGATGGATCGATATAGCGGCGCTGTAATCTCCTCTACCTATTATTACCACAGCGATGTCTTAGGCTCAGTCGTGGTACTCTCCGATGCGAGTGGAAATGTGGTTGAACGTGTGAAGTACTCTCCCTATGGGCAGCCCTATTTCCTAGATAGCAATCAGCAACCCATTCGCGACCTCCAAGGCAACTTCGCGTTGCAATCCAGTGTAGGAAATC
>CAZMYG010000181.1:0-5275 GCA_964570465.1 uncultured Planctomycetales bacterium | reverse complement strand
TCGCAAAGCTTCCAGCTGTGAAAATGAATCCAGGAAATACGCCGGTGAAACCGGGCAATGTTCCAGTTCGTCACTAGAGGGCAGCATTGAAGTCGACTGAACTCCGAGAGCGATATCTTTCCTTTTTTGAGAAACGTGGGCATAAGCGTTTGCCCTCCGATTCTTTGATTCCCAAATCAGATCCCAGCTTGCTTTTTACGGGGGCTGGGATGAATCAATTCAAAGATGCGTTTTTAGGGAAAGGGAATATCCCACACAAACGGGTGACGACTTCGCAGAAATGTTTGCGCGTGCCCGATCTCGAGCGAGTGGGAGCAACTCCACGTCACCACACTTTCTTTGAGATGTTGGGGAACTTTTCCTTCGGCGATTATTTCAAGAAGGAATGTATTCCCTGGGAGTGGGAGTTTTTCACCAAAGAATGCGGCATTCCCGAGAAAAACTTGGTGGTGACGATTTATCTCGACGATGAGGAAGCGTTTGGGATTTGGACTCAGGATGTGAAACTGCCCGCAGAAAAGGTTTTCCGTTTTGGAGAAAAAGAGAATTTCTGGCCCGCCGAAGCTCCGAGCAAAGGACCCAATGGTCCGTGTGGTCCTTGCTCAGAAATTTATTTTGATGCGCGTCCCTGGGAGCCACTGCCAGAGAAAAAAGGCCTGACTTCTTTACCGGAAGATCGTTTTTTAGAAATTGGCAATTGCGTCTTTACCCAATTTGATCGACAGCCAGATGGATCTTTAAAACCGTTGCCGCAGAAAAATATCGATGTTGGACTTGGTTTGGAAAGAATTGCAGCTGTGCTGGTTGGGCTCGAGCGCGGAGTGGGAATCAAGAAAGAGCAAAGCTCAGAGATTCCGGGGAATTTTGAAACGGATTTATTTCAACCCTATATTCAAGCCATCGCGCAAAAGTCGAAGAAGAAGTACGGCGGGAACTCCCTTGACTCAGTGAGGATGCGCCGCATCGCGGACCACGTTCGCGCGGTGAGTTTTTGCATTGCAGATGGCGCTGCTCCTTCGAATGAAGAGCGAGGCTATGTCGTACGCAAGATTCTCCGTCGTGCTTGCAGAGATCTTTACAATCTGGGAATTGAAAAACCTTTCCTTGCAGAACTCTCTGAAGAAGTCGGCAAGTTGATGGGCAATGCCTACTCTGAGTTGAGTGAACACGGCAAATTGATTTATCAGACGATTCGAACGGAAGAAGAACGTTTCCGCGAAATCTACGTGCAAGGAATGGAGAAACTCGAGTCCTTGCTTGAAGCTAATCCCAAAAAACTTTCCGGCGAAGACGCCTTCAAGCTGCATGACACCTTTGGTTTCCCAATTGATATCGTTCGCGATGTCTGCCAGGAAAAAGGCGTTGCCCTCGATGAAAACGAGTTTCGCAAAGCCATGGAAGGGCAGCGCGAGCGTGCAAGAGCGGGTTCTGCAATTAAGGGTGAAATTTTCGATACAGGCCCCATTGCTCAGCTAAAGACCAAGAAAGCAGCGACGACTCGTTTTGTTGGCTATGACAAATTAAGTGAGAGTGCCAAGGTTTTGGCCATCGTGGTCAAGGATGAGCTTAAGAACAATGTTTCTGCTGGGGTGGAATGTCAAATTCTCCTCGATAAAACGCCTTTTTATGCAGAGGGTGGTGGACAAATCGGCGATCGTGGCAAGCTCAGCGCGCCAACTGGGGAAATCGAAATCACGGACACGCAAAACGCGGATGGCTATTTTCTTCATGTCGGGAAAGTGACGCGTGGAGTTTTAGAAATTGGGTTTCCAGTGGAGGCCAAAGTCGATCCGGAACATCGTTGGCGAGTAACGAAGAATCACACGGCGACACATTTATTGCATAAGGCACTCAAGCTGGTTTTGGGCGATCAAGTACATCAGCGAGGTTCCTTAGTTCATCCCGACTATTTGCGTTTTGACTTTACGCATGGGGAAAAACTCAACGATTCACAACTGAAAGAAGTGGAGTACATCGTCAATCGCAAGATTATGGAAGCGATTCCGGTGCAACCTACGGTCAAAGGCATTCAAGAAGCTAAAGATGAGGGAGCCGTCGCCTTGTTTGGAGAAAAGTACGGAGACAAAGTACGTGTGCTTACCGTTGGCGATTATTCGAAAGAGCTTTGCGGTGGCACTCACGTTTCGAACACCGGCAATATTGGGCTTTTCCATATCACGAAGGAGCAAGCTCTCGCTGCAGGGATTCGCCGTATCGTTGCCCTAACTGGGCCCGGTGCTTTGCAATATCTATATACCCAGGAAAATCATCTCGAGGAGGCGAGCAAATCTCTCAAAGTTCCTCCGGAACAATTGGCGACTCGCATTGAAGCTTTGCAAAAAGAAATTCGCGATCTCAAACAGAAGAAAACCTCACAAAGCAAAATTTCCCTCGACGATGCTTTTGGACAAATTCAATCGAAGGTCGAAAAAGTCGGTTCTGTGAATTTTTGCTCGGGACTATTCGAAGAATTGAGCATCGAGGATTTACGCAAACTTTCGGATCGTAGTTTGGCTGCGATGCCTGAGAGCTTTGTCGCTTTACTTTCTCAAACTGAGGGCAAGGCGGTATTCGTTGTCGCGACAACTCCTGCGCTTGCGAAAAAAGGTACACAAGCCGGAGCTATTGCCAAGGAATTGGGGAAATTCCTCAACGGAGGCGGGGGAGGTAGACCCGATTTAGGCCAAGGCGAAGGGAAAGAGATTTCGAAGCTTGGCGAAGCTTTAGGCTATGTAAGGAAGTTGCTTAGCTAAAAAACATAGGGGCGGCGCATGCGCCGCCCCTACAACGAAATCGGGTTTTAGCCGCCCTTTTTCTGCTCAGGCTGAGTCTTTTTCTCGGTCACAAAGGCAGTTTTGTATTCTGGGATCTCGTTCACATTGCGACCCAACTTCCCAAGCAACACTTCAATCGCTTTTTGTAATTGGGAATCCTCTTCATAATCTCCCAGGAATCGCTCTCCAGGGAAAACGCGTCCGCGCTCATCGGAAACTGCTTCACGTACTCTCAAACGCAACCAGCGGCGAATTTCATTGCGATCGAGAGCGGTTTCTAGGGACTGATAGAACGATTCGAACTCGGGGTAAGCATTTGTATCTTTCCCGTCTCCTTCTGCCAATCGAATAAAGAGATTCTTCGAAGCCGGGTTTTCGTGGAAATGCTTTTGTACATATTCGCGGAAACGATCGACTTTAGGATCTTTCAAGCCTTTAAGAGTCAATACACGCTCGAGTTCTTCGAGTTTGAATCGATCAAGGTCTTGGAATTCCACTTCCACATCTGGAGTGACTCCACCTTTTGCCGTTACGCGACCTAATTTGTCGGTCTCGGTATGAATGCTTTTCCCGTTTGGGAAAAAATAACGAGCGATAGTGAGTTTGATTCGAGGACCGTAGTCATAGGCATTGTTGCGATTGAGATCGGTGTATTTCTCCCAATCATCAAAACGGCCATTGTGATTTTCATCCGCGAAAGGCTCATCCGGCAGAGATCGAACCGGGAACAAGGTTTGTACAGATCCTTTTCCATAGGACTGCTCTCCGACAATGGTCGCTCGTCCATGGAATTGCAAAGCCCCCGCCACGATTTCCGAAGCCGAAGCGCTGCGATCATTGACCAAGACAATCAAAGGAAAATCCTGCGGAAGATTGGAACTTCGTTCGGTGCGATATTCTTTTTTCCCTTCGAGTCGACTATCGGTGTAGACCACGAGAGAATTCTTGGGCAAAAAGTTTTCTGAAACTGCGACGGCCGACTCTAGCAAACCTCCGGGATCATTGCGCAAATCGAGAATCAATGCCTGCATGCCCTTAGTCTTCAATGCCGCAATCGCGCTCTCAAGTTCTTCTGCCGAATCTCGTGAGAAGGAAATCAATTCCACATAGCCAATTCCACCGGGAAACAATTCATATTGAAGAACGGGGATATTGATTTTCTGGCGCACGACATCGAATTCCTTCGAATCTGCCCAGCCCGAGCGATAGACCGTTACCTTGACCGGTGTTCCAGGCTTGCCCTTCAAACGTTTGATGATTTCATCTTCGCCCTTGCCTGTCGTTTCCCAACCATCCACAGCGAGAATTTTGTCATCAGATCGAAGCCCGATTTTGTAGGCAGGGCCAGAATAAATGGGGCGCAGAATGGTGAAGACATTGTTGATATTTCGAACAAAGGCCCCAATGCCGCCATAGTCTTGATTGATGTCGAAAACGAAACGCTTGTATTCATCCCCAGGCAGATAGGTTGAATAGGGGTCAAGCAAATTGAGCAAGCCCCGCGCGGCTGCAGCGATTAATTCCTCTTTTGTGAAAAGCTCGCCGCGAATATGAGCATGTTGCACATTTTTGATCACTTCTTCGAGTAAGAGAACATTGGAAGGGTCGAGAGTTTTTCCAGGTGCGGCGGTGTCGGCTTGTTTCTTATAGAAGTCTTCAATGTTTTTGATTTTTCTCTCGTAGAGTCTTTCGATCTCCTCACGATCCAGAAAAGCCTTTGCAAATTTGCCTTCTAGATTGGGTTGATCCGAAAGTTTTTTGAGTTCATCTCGAGAAGATTCCAAATCGCCAATTTCGGCGAGGGCTAATGCGCCTTGCACGCGTACTTCTACTTCTTCCGATTTGAGAAAGCTTTTGAGTTCTGTGCGAGCTTTCAAGCGACTCTCTCCACTGCCAATTTTGTAGAGGGTCAAAGTAACTTCCATTCGAGCATTCGAGGAAAGATCAGAACCAGAAAGTCTTTCATTCAGTTTCGCTTCCAAATCCTTGTTTTTGATCAAACTCGGATGCGAAAGAAAGCGTGTTGCGGGAACAAAAAAGTTTTCTGCGACCTTGCTGTCGAGCAAAGGAAGCAATGCTTTGAGCGCCTTTTCCGATTCTTCGAGATCTAAGAAAGCGCGTCCCAAAACCAAACGTTCTTCTGGACTAGCCGTTTCTAGGGCTTTTTCCATCTGCTCAATTTGTCCAGGTTCATCGCCTAATTTGCGAACTTCCTTGGCAAGCTCGACGAGTCCGCGCAAATCTTGACCAGAAGCGCGATCGAGAATTGTGGCCAGGCTTTTCGTTTCTGCCGTTTGGGATTGAATTGGTGAGCTAGAAAGGAAAAGAACTGTCAAAAGGAGCAGAAAGAACCGGTTTTGAATTCTATTTTGCATGGTTTTGCTCTGTTGTTAGTCGCCTTTACTGTGCCCTATTTTTCGGGCTTTTCGCGACAAACCTTTTGCGGATACTAGAGCAAGAAGGGCCTGTTTCAACCTTTCTTCTTCCTATATCTTTATGGG
>CAZMYG010000180.1:0-5281 GCA_964570465.1 uncultured Planctomycetales bacterium | reverse complement strand
TCGAAATCCCCCGCCGATGCAAAGCATGCGCCGCCTTCCAAGCTCGTTTTCCTCTACTGCCTCTTAATGACTCGGTTAAAGACTGTAAAAAACCTTCGGAACGAATTTCTTTCACGCAGAGAGATTTGCCGCTCTCTTCGACTTTCACTTGAGTGACGTGACTCCGCCCTTCTTCTTTAAGAACTGCTTGTGGATGTTTCTCATGTGCGACCAAAGCTTTTTCGATCCACTCGAGAGGAAAATCGCGACGACGGTAAATTCGACGCGAAAGATCTTTTCTAACTTCAAAAGCCGAACTCTCCACCACACAACGCTTGTCACGACTCCGCGCTTGTTTGTTTTCAATCGCCTTCAACTGTCGCTCAACATCCTTCCAAAGCAAATCTCGCGGATGGAGCTGGGCCTGCGCAAAACCACGATATTGCTCCAAAAAGCGCTGGGGTTGTTCTTTCGAAAAAAAATGCCGTAAGGAATACAGACATTGGGCGAGATGCATTTTCCTCTCCGTGACTGTGAGAGCACCGCCTAGCTTTGCGGTATGCAAATCCAACAGAAAAAGTTCTACTGGATTTCCATCGCGAGCTAGCAAATTGCTTTGATGCAAATCGCGGTGATGCACTTCTTTGTGATGCAGCTCTGCCAAAAACTTCGCTAGAGATTCGAAAAATTGCTCTCGTTCGGCTCCGCCTAAGTCCGCCAAAAAACGATCCAAGGTTCGCGCCGCAGGAATTTCCTTGCTCAGGAAAAAAGCATCTTGGAAAAACAGTCCCGATTTCTTTTCCCCAAAGGCTAGAGCTTCTAAAGTATTCACACTTTTGGCTGTCAAACCGCGCGCCACTTCCCATTCTACTTCCGCCCGTGTTGGGAGAAAAAAATACTTCAACTTGTCAGAGAGCCTCGGGAAACGATATCTTTTCAGATATAAAGTGCCGAGATTTGGATCGAGTTCGGGAAGACGGAACACGGAGCGATACAGATTTTTCTTCACTTCTACGGTGCTGGAAAGCTTGGCGAAGACCGTATCGAGCAGAGAAGGGAGTTTCTCTTTTAAAGACTCGATTGACTCTCCCCGGAATCCTTGCCAGGAAAAGTTCTGTATTGGGTCTCGGCCGTTCATGTGCCAGATGATAAGGAAACAAGTCAATAATGCGAATTGCGATTGATGTCACTTCCGGAGTGAAACCCCAACCTACGGGAATCGGGAATTATGTCACCGATCTCGTAGGCACTCTTTTGAAAATGGACCGGAATAACCATTACAGTTTGGGAGTCCGGGTGAAACGTTTCTTGCGCCGTCACTATCTAGGCAATCTAGGAGAAGGTCGCGCTCCCATGCTTCCTTTGATTCCCGGTTTCTATAGCAGTTTGCTCGGCCGCATTGACGTGTTTCATGCTCTAGGAGTGCGTTTGCCTCGCTTAGGCAATTTTTGCAAAGTAGCGACTATTCATGATCTGAATACCATCGAAACGCCCGAACTGACCCGGCCGGACTGGGCAGCGAGTCGCGCTCAACGCATTGCAGATACTCTTTCTCGCGCGAATGGAGTGATCACTCCATCGGAGTTTACGCGAGAGAGAATCATTGCTCGTTTTCCCTTCTACCCAGCAGAAAAAATCCGCACGATTCATCATGGTGTTGATCACGAACGCTACCGCCCTCGCCCTGCAGAAGAAATAAAAGGCGTATTACAGAAATTCGAATTGGACAGACCCTATGTCTTGCACGCAGGCGCCTACGTACCGCGTAAAAACAAACTCAATCTGTTGCGCGCCTTTGCTGGCTCTAAAGCACAAAAACAAGGTGGACAGCTGGTATTCGCCGGCGCCAAACGAGGGAATTTCTCCGAGATCGAGGCGGAAGGAAAAAAACTTCAGCTCGACGATTCTATTCGCTATCTGGGTTATGTCGGCCGTGATGAGATTGCCGCGTTGATTGCAGGAGCGAAAATTTTCGCCTTTCCATCTTTTTATGAAGGATTTGGTTTGCCTGTCGCGGAAGCTATGGCGATTGGAACACCCGTGATCACGGCGCGTGCTTCCTGTCTTCCCGAGATTGGCGGGGATGCGGTAGAGTATTTCGACCCGCATTCGGTGGAAGAGATTCGAATCTGTCTCGAGCAGCTCTGGCAAGACGAATCCAGACTTCAAGAACTGGCATCGCGAGGGAAGGAACGAGGAAAACTATTCACATGGGAACGAACGGCGAAACAGACTCTTACGTTTTACCAAGAGCTCCGCACGTCCTAGCAAAAGAGGTCCTGGCACAACAAACAGGCCTACGCTATCTCGATGTCGGATGTGGACCTTCCAAAGCGAAGGGCGCCATTGGTATGGACTGGGTGGGCTATCCCGGAGTCGATGTCGTTCACAATCTCGAAAAATTCCCTTGGCCTTTCCCGGACCAAAGTTTTGATCGCATTCGTGCTCGCCACGTCTTGGAACATGTCGATGCCATGATTCCCGCGATGGACGAACTGCATCGCATTTTGCGTCCTGGTGGAGTACTGCAAATCATCGTCCCCTACTTTGGCCGTTATTCGGCTTTCCGCGACCCAACTCATCGACGATTTTGCACTTGGGAAAGCTTTGACTATTTCGTCCCAGGAATGGGGAAACAGGTCTATTCCAAGAACGGTTTCCGTTATGTCCGTCGCGAACTCGTTTTCACCAGCGGCCTTTTCGCAAAATTAGGAAAACTCATTTTCCGGCTCAATCGAAAATGGTATGAAAAGCACGCGGCTTCCGTGCTGTCCGCAAGGCATTTGGAAATTTTCCTCCAGCCGATCTACGAAATCAGCGAAAAGCAACGAATGGGAGAGCGATGAAAATTTTATTTTTTGCTAATGGCTTTTATCCAGCCGTTGGCGGCACCGAAATTGTCAATCAAGAACTCTCTGCGCAGCTAGCCAAACGGGGACATGAATTGACCTTGATTACTTGGACTCCAAATCGAAACTCCATCGACAGTTCGCGATTTCCGTTTCCCGTTCACTACATTCCGATTCCTCAAGGAATGGATCTCTATCCCGTTCAACCGGTCATTCCAATTTTGGATCGTTTTGCACCGGACATTGCTTTGATCTCGCGCACGAGTCGGCGACTGAAACTGTTGCCGCCATTACTACAGAAAAAAGGATTACCCTTTGCCGCCTTCTGTCATTTCCTTCGCCTGAAATATCCGGAGCAAGGCTGGCCACGAAATTACTTCATCCGCAAGCGATTCGGTTTCAATCAATCTGATTTGATTCTCACGGTGAGCGCCTGTCTCGCTGAACAATTGGAAAAAATGGGAAATCCCAAAGAAAAAGTGCGGATTTGCCAACCCGGCGTCGATACGGATCGCTTTCAACCGAATCCAGAATTGCGACAGAAAATCAGAAGCGAATTAGGACTCGAAAATAACACCATACTGTTAACCGTTGCGAATCTTGGAGTGGGAAAAGGCCAGGAAAGGCTTTTGCGCGTACTGCCAAAACTGCTTCAAGCAGATCCTTCCTTGGTTTATCTCGTTGTGGGAGAAGGTGCGACACGACCAAAACTCGAAGAACAAATTCGAAACCTGGGTCTGGGAAATCGAGTGCGTTTGCTGGGATATCGAGAAGATCCTTATCCATATTTTGCCGCCGCTGACCTTTTTGCTCACCCCTCGAATCGACCGGGCAAGTGGAGAGAATCTTTTGGGCTTTCGATTTTGGAAGCTTCTGCCTGTGGCTTACCCGTCGTTGCTTCGAAAAATAGTGGCGCACAAGAAATTGTTGTACATGGAGAAACGGGATTTTTGGTCGACGAATCCAACGAAGAAGAGATCGCAAGTTCGCTTTTGCAATTGATAAAAAAACCCGCACTGCGCAACAGCATGGGAGAAGCGGCCCGACGACGCGCCATTTTCACCCTCCCATGGAGTCGCTCCGGAGAACGTTTAGAAGAATTGCTTCGCGAGGCCATGAATCTGCATTGGGCCAATGCCGGCTCTGCCGTGACCTCCTCGGCTTAAACGGCTAGTAGTTGCCATGAACGTTCTGCTGTTCGCTCTATTTACCCTTCTGCTTGCTCAAGAGGACAAAGCTTTTCAGCTTTCTGTTTGGAGAGAAAAAACAGTCGGTAAGGTTCAAGAGCGGGAAATCAAAATTGGCGAGATTCTCGACTATATCCAAACTCACTACTCTTCAACATTGAGCAAGGAACTCGACTCGTCCTATGGCTATTTTCAGTTGAACTCTCCGGATTTTGATCGTTGGGTTGAAGACTATCTTGATCTACAAATTCTTTCGCCCACTGCAACAAAGAGTGGAATTTCTGTGAGCAAAACCGAGGTGGAAGCGCTGGCAAAAGAGCGCGCACAGTTAGAACAAAAAAGGTATCTCGATAAAAAACAGTTAGATCCTTCTAGTGCGAATGCCGTATTGCCTAGTCTCGTTTCTCGAACTCTACGCAATCAAGGATTGGCGCTAGAAAAAAAACTGCTCCTCGAAAAATTCTTCCCTCGTCCTGTTCCAACTGTGGAATTACGCGCGTTCTTCGTCAGCAACGCTGCGCGATTTGGCGGAGCCGTCCGAGCTTCGCAAATTCTCTTCTCAACTGTCGACCCCAAAACGGGCCGACGTTATCCCAAAGAGCTGCGCGAGTCGCTGCGTAAGAGCGCAGAAGATTTGTTGCAAAAAATCCGCGAGGGCCAGGATTTCGCGGAAGCGGCTAAACTGTATTCGGATGAAGAAAACTCGAAGAAAAAAGGCGGAGATATGGATTATTTCCGCCGCACAGATCCCTTACCCGAAGCCTTAACTCGCGCTGCGTTCACAATAACGCCGGGGCAAGCAGTGGGTCCGATCGAAACTGAACTCGGCTTTCATTTGCTTCTGGTCAAAGACAAACGTGTAAGCAAGCACCCAGAATTCCAACAAATCAAAACGAATGTCGAAGACGATTACATTCGCGAACAATCAGCGAAGCTCTTAGAAAAACTACGCATCGAAGCCAAATTCGAGCTTTATTGAGTTGAGAGGGGCAATCCAACTCGAACTGTAGTTCCTTTTCCAGCTTCGCTGTCGATATGAATAGTTCCTCCAAGCTCGCTCACGATGCGGTGGCAAATCGCCAAACCTAAGCCAGTTCCCGTTGTTTTCGTTGAGAAATAAGGCTCAAAAAGTCGTTCTCGAATTTCGGCTGGAATCCCAGGTCCCCCATCGGCGATTTGTAATTCCAAAAATCCTTTTTCTTGTTTCGACTCAATTCGAATCTTCCCGCCCTGTGGCAATGCCTCGAGCGCATTGTCGAGCAAGTT
>CAZMYG010000179.1:0-5348 GCA_964570465.1 uncultured Planctomycetales bacterium | reverse complement strand
ACGGCGAGCAACTCGAGCATCGTGAAACCACCAAATCGCTTCGAAAACTTCATGTCCTTACCTTTCAAACAATTTAGAAAACTCATTTCGTCCCCTGAACGTATTTCAGGGTAGGGAAACCGCCTTGGAAGGACTTCCCTTCCAAGAGTACCCCGTCTTGACCCAAAGTCAAAAAACTCGAGGCAGGCTTACACCTACCGACTTTCGAACTCTAGATCGTGCAACCACCACTTTCGGGACAGGGGAATTATCGATTTTTATTGAGCCCTAACCTTAAGCTATTTTCTAGGAACCCCTTGCGATGTCAAAATTATTTTTAGGTGGAACTGGGAGTGGTTCAAAGGAATTGCAGTCAATGGAAGCCCTGAAACCTCAACAAAGGCTCAAAGCGGGAGGTCCAAAGCAATGGGAACAAACAGCTTACAGAAATCGGTTTGCAATTTCCTAATTGCGCGTGAAATGAATATCCCCAACCCCAGTTTTTGCCTTGATCTCTCCCGGAGCCTCGCCCAATTTGCCACGGAAAGCGGCACCTACAGCACCTTTGGGTTCAGCTTTTTTGTCAGAAGCTCCCCTTAGATGTACCTTGCCAACCCCCGTATCAAAATCGAGTGCACCGGAATAACTCGCAGGCGCAACAATGCGAATCCCACCTGTACCGGATTTGCATTCAATCGCTTGAGTCGTTGCTTGCTTGAGTTCCAAGCGCAAATCACCCACTCCCGTTTCCAGCTGCAAAGGGAAATCGCCACGATCCGCGACAAATTGGATATTCCCAGTTCCGGTTCGCAACACGCTCTTAGCACCAGCAACCGCCTTAGATTCAATATCGCCGACACCTAATTGAACGCTTTGCTCGCCTTCGAGAGATTCCAACTGCACATTGCCAACTCCATTCTGCACCGCGACGCCGACAGACTTCGGTAACTGCAATTCCCAACTGATTCTCCATTGATTGGAATCGGCTGCATCGAGATGCGCGTTACGCAATCTCAAAGTTCCCCCTTCATTGCGCACGAGAATCTCACGCTCGAAACTCGCCGCGCCCGCTTTTTCAGCAATGGAAGAATCCACTTCTACTTTCGCGACAAGCTCGATCATCGAAGAAGGCGAACCGATCACGCGAATTGTTCCCACATGATTCTCGATTGAAATCCACTTCGTAGAACCATCCACGGGCACACTGCGGCGAATCTCACCAATCGACTGAAAATTGCCCGAGTGAAAAGACATTGAAACACAGGAGTTCACTTGGCAGGCACTGAGAGACAACATCGTGATCGAAAATAGTTTTGTGAACATCTTTACTCTCCTGATTAATCTTTCTGCGCACCGGCTTGGCGGTGCTTCTTGTACTTATAAAACAAAAGTCCCAAGAAACTTGCAAAAACTAAATACGGAACCGCGAGCATGAAAATCACACTCCAACCAATTCCTCGACCGAGATCGATCGAGAATCCATCCTTAGAGGCCGCGACCGCGGCCTTGCAAGATTCTCAACCGAAGGCGGAACTCGCACTCCAGAAAAAGAGTGAAAGCATGACGAACAAAAAAAGTGCCAGGCGGCTCATAGAAAACGGGACCCAGATTACATCCTATAAAGCATCCAGTAAACAACGACGCCGGTAACAGAAACATAGAGCCAAATCGGAAATGCCCAACGCGCAATTCTTCGGTGTCTTTCGAAATCTCCTCGGAAGGCGAGATAGAAAGTGCGCGGCACAAAATAAACCAAAGACATTGCCAGCACCGTGTGAGAGATCAGCACAGAAAAATAAACCAGGCGAATGAATCCCTCTTTCTGATAACCCGTCGCTCCGTGATGAAAGTGGTAATAAACATAGGAAGCAAGAAACACCGTGGAAATACAGAGCGCTGCAAGCATGCAACGCTTATGTGCTTCTGGTTTCTTTTTTTTGATATAGGAAAAACCGAGAAGAAGAAAAATCGCGCTGGTCGCGTTGAGTATGGCGTTGAGAGTGGGGAGAAAGCTCATTGGCCTACAGGAACCCGAAATTCGTTGTAGGGGCGGCGCATGCGCCGCCCCTACGAACCGAGTTCGCCCAATTTTTTCGCTTTCTTGCGAAGAGTTTCTACTGCAACAGGATCGGTGCCATCGAAATATCCCTGAATTTTCCCTTCAGCATCAATGAGTACGAATCGCGCGCTATGCGAAATTTCCATACCGAGCAAACGTTCATCAGCTGGAGCTTCCGCTACTGCAAGCCTGAAACCTTCATGAATGAAACGATGCATGCCTTCCTTACTACCCGTCAAGAAATGCCAACGCTTTGTGTCCGCCTGAAAACGTTTTGCGTAGCTTGCTAAAACTTCTGGGGTATCGCGTTCGGGATCGACGGAAAAGGAAACGAATCGCAGGTCGGCACCCGTGAGTTCTTGCTGTAATCGAGCCATCTCTGTGGAAAGCTTAGGACAAGGTCCCGAGCAGCTCGTAAAAATAAAATTCGCAATCCAAGGCTTGCCCAGCAAATCCTTCTTCCCGATTGTCTGCCCTAGCGAATTCGTAAAAGCAAAATCCCCAATCTCACCTGCTTGATGTTTGCTTACCACACCTTCATGCGCCAAACGCTCCGCTTCGACTTCGCGCCAAGCCCAAATCGAAGTTACGAAAAGTGCCAACAATGAAAACGTCGCAAACGCTCGGAAAAGATAAGAAGTTTTATTTTTTAGCTGATTTTCCATGGACCTAACTTTGCGATATCAGGAAGTAACGCCACGACGAGAACAACGGCAAGAATGCAGGTAGGCACGAGAAGAAAGTACTTCCACTTTCCTTCAAATTTGAGATGCATAAAAAACATCGCAACCAAAGAAGCCTTCACCGTTGCGATGAGCAGCACGGAAACGATGGAGGCAAACTTGTTCTCCAAACCTTCCGCAAGGAAAAACGTGCTCACCGTAAATACAAGCAAACCGAAGAAAACCTTGTAATAAGTTTTCTCCATCGAATGTTCATTCACACTCATTTCTCGCTCCTAGATCAAGTAGAGAAGAGGGAAGAGGAAAATCCAAACAACGTCGACAAAGTGCCAGTAAAGACCGAAAAGCTCTGCGCCTTCGTATCGATCTGTAGTGAGCTTCCCAGCAAACGCCCGCAAGAATAGAACAGCGATCATCACAAGTCCGCCCAACACGTGCAAAGCGTGGAAGAAAGTCATCATGTAATAAAAGGAGGCCCAGAGATTTCCAAGCGGGCCATAAGGATCTGTCGGAGTGATGCCAGGGAAAATGTGGTGCTCGTACTTTGGAATGTATTCGAAATAGATTTTTACGAGTAAAAATCCTAATCCCAAAATAAAGGTAAAGAAGAAAAGCCCCCCGGCTTTTTTCTGATTTCCTTGCTGTATTGCCGCCAAACCCAAAGCAAAAGAAACGCTTGAGCAAAGCAGCAAGGCCGTGTTCATCGCGCCAACCCCTGCACTCAAATGCATGGTTTGAGCACTTGGCCAACTCGCTCCATGTCCAACACGGAACACGATGTAAGTCCCAATGAAGGCGGTGAAGAACATGATTTCTGTCGCAAGAAACAGCCACATCGCGAACTTGCCTTTGCTGATTGGCAAGCTCGGCTCGGCCGGATCTTCCATCGTCATTGCATGTGCATGCATTAGAAAATTCTCCTAAATGTCAAACACCATCAAACCAAACAAAGCGGGCAAGTAAACAATCGAGGCCCGCAGTAAATACTTCGATCTCGCGAGATCGCGCGAGAGCCAAAACATCAGCGTGAAACAGAGATAAAAAATGCCTAGTGCCAATGCTCCATAAAAATAGAACTCATTCTGCACACCGAGAATCGTCGGCATCAAGCTGACCGGCAAAAGTACGAGACAGTAGAAAAAGGAAACGAGTCCGCTAATTTTTCCATCGGCGTCAGCGCTTGGCAGCATCTTGAGTTCCGCTCGTTCATAGTCTTCGCGATAGATCGAAGCGATAGCGAAAAAGTGCGGAAACTGCCAGAGAAAAACAATTGCGAATAGACACCATGCGGCGAGATCGAGCCCTACTCCTGCGGCTGCCCAACCAATCACTGGAGGCAAGGCGCCCGGAATTGCGCCGATCACAGTGTTCCATGTCGTGCGTCGTTTGAGAGGTGTATAGAGAAATACATAACTCGCCAAAGTCATCGCGGCGAGGAAACCACAAAGCGCATCAACTGCGACTGCAAGAAAGATAGAACCCAGTAATCCAACTCCGATCCCAAATAGAAGAGCTTCTTGCGGATCCAATCGCCCCGAAGGAATTGGGCGCTTTTCTGTGCGCAGCATTTTTGCATCTGTGTCGCGCTCAATGAATTGATTGATCGCATTCGCCCCGCCCGCCACGAGAAAAACGCCGAGCAAGAGTTTGATGAAAAGATAAACATCCACTTCTCCTCGAGTCGCGACGAAATAGCCTACCGCGCTAGTCGCCAAGACCAGCGTCGCAATTCGCGGCTTCGTCAGTTCAAGAAACTCGAGCGTTTTCACGGTTTTTCAAAAGCAACCAAAGAGAAAATCCCAAAAGCAATGCGCCAGTCATCACATGTGCAACAGTAAAACCCACATGCGGCATATCTCCTCGCACAGCGAGTCCGGTTTCGTCGTGGGTCATTGTCAACCAAGAAGCGAAACCCAAAATCCATTGCAGTCCAGCCAACGAAGCGCAGACCGTTGCAATTTTTCGCATGGGCGCGATTGCGATTGATTTCACGACGAGCAAGAAAACATGGACAAGTACTCCAATCGCGAGCAGCAAGTGCAACCAAAGCAAAGCGCCACTATGTCGAAGAATGCTGCCGCTGACGATTTGGAGATAAATCAAAGCAACCGTGGTGATGAGCAATCGCTGAGGCAGAGCAGCAACTTTCGTTTGCGCTTTGCCCTCTTTCTGAAAAAAGAAAACGAGT
This sequence comes from uncultured Planctomycetales bacterium, assembly GCA_964570465.1. Classification (GTDB taxonomy): domain Bacteria; phylum Planctomycetota; class UBA1135; order UBA1135; family CAZMYG01; genus CAZMYG01. The sequence goes on along the minus strand of CAZMYG010000179.1, from coordinate 439 downwards.
GCCACACTCAAAGCAAAAAAAGCCTGCGCCAACGCGCCATGTACAATCGCCCAGCGAGAATCTATTTGAATCACGCGCAAACCGCCGAGTATGCCTTGAACAACCACTGCCGCTAAAGCAGCCAGCACAAGCCCACGCATCCAACGTCGTCGATCGCTGGCCCAAACCCAAATCGCCAAACTCAAAGTCAGCAAACCAACCAAAGAACCCAATAAACGATGTCCATGCTCCAAGAACACATCGAAGCTCGAGCCAAACCAAGGAAAGGTGAACATGTTTTGACCGAAAGTAGTCGGCCAATCCGGAACCGCCATGCCCACACCGAAACTTGTGACCAAAGCCCCAAGCACGATGAGCAGCAAAGTTCCAGCGCAAGTCAAACGAGTGAGCCAGAATGGACCACGGGGACACTCGTTATATTGTCGGATTCTCTCCTGGG
>CAZMYG010000178.1:0-5501 GCA_964570465.1 uncultured Planctomycetales bacterium | reverse complement strand
GTATTGATCGTTTTGGCTAAATCGTAGAGAGTGGTAGGTTATTTCTCCACAGAGTAAAAAGGGGGGGTATCCCAAGGTGTCATTTTTACCTAGAGCTTTGAATTGTTGTCCAAACTTCAACGATCAATTTCAAATTTGGACTAGTCAACCCCCCTTTCTCTGGTGAGAGCTGCTTGCGACGACCTTCGTTTGACACTAGGCTAGCTGTTGCGATGAAGAGCAGAAAAACAACCCGTGGTTCAAAGTCGAAGAGAAAAGCGACTCTGCGGCAAGATCAGGAACAAAGCATTCCTGAATTAATCGATCACTTCTCGCGAACTCATCAGGAAATTCTTGAATCGATAAGGCTCTTCGAAATTTCGAACGCGGATTACGAGTCCGCCATTCGCATCCTAACAGCTCCGACGGTCGTCACCTCTTCTTCAGCCAATACAACCTTATAGAGATCTGGGGGGAAATGGTTATGCCATCTTGGAAAGAAAGTCAGGAAGAATTAGAAAGGCGGTTGGATCCGCAAGGCAATCGAGATGTCGACGGGTTTCGTCGCGACAAGCTTAAAAAAATTGAGGAGTTGACCAAACGACCTTTAATAGTTTATGCGACGGATTTCCTTAATCGTCAAAAGGTCGTCGATTGTCGTGGTGAAATTTCTATAGAACATTCAGACTGTGACGGCTTGATCGAAGTAACAAAGAGACTCGAATCCAAGTCAGTAGACGTACTTCTTCAATCCCCAGGAGGAGATCCTGATGCGGCCAACTCATTGGTGAGAATCCTCAAGAATAAATTTTCTGATATTAGATTTATCATTCCGCGAACAGCAAAAAGCGCTGCCACGATGATGGCATTGTCCGGCCAAAAATTACTTATGGACATTAATGCCGAACTGGGTCCGATTGACCCACAGATGAGAATCCAAAAAAGTGACGGGACTATCAACTATGTTCCAGCTCAAGCGATCATTGATCAATTTGAAAACGCCCAAAAATCATTGGCTAAAGATCAAAGATTTTTGACTGCTTGGCTTCCAATTCTTCAACAGTATGGACCAGGCCTTTATCAACAATGCCAGAACGCCATTGTGCTCTCAAAGGACTATGTGCGAGGCTATTTGAAAGAAGGGATGTTCAAGAGATTTAGAGATCGAGATGTGCGAACAGAGACGCTTGTGGAATATCTCGGGAATCACAACCAATTTAAGACCCATGGAGCCTATGTAGGAATTATGGATTTAAGGGACAAGGGTGCAGTAGTTGGAATCCTGAATAATGACCGTAAGCTGTCTGAAGCCGTCGCAGACTTGATGTATGCAATATCCTTCACTTTTCTATTTACGGGAGCTTTCAAGTTATTTGAAAACTCACGTGCGGATTGCCTCGTACGATCGGTTCAGGTGATTGTTCCTGCCCTCAGAATTCCCCCAGGAATCCCTACCCAAACACCTCCAGTACCAACGATTATTCCAAAAAATTAGCAGTTACTTTTCAAAAAAATATTCATGCCTTCCATTGTTTTCCAGTTTGGAGAAGTTTTACCTTAGCAAGATATAAGTGTGATAATCGCTCGCTTGATTGGCTCAGGGAGATTTAGCCAAGCTTTTTGAATCTTCTCCAGGTCTGGATCCATAAGCTGGTTTTGGGGGCGAATGCTTGCGAATTTGCTGGCGGGTGAAATCTCGCTCTTGTAATTTGTTTCTGCTTCATCCCTTACGGGTTCGTGCAGCTGACTCTTAATCAGCGGGTCGTGGGTTCGAATCCCTCGGGGCGCACCAATTTTAAATCGGGCGTGTCAAAAAAATTTAGTTCAGACGAGGAGGTCGTATGCGAGCGATGCGATTTGCAATCCTTGTATTTTCTTTGTTTTCTCTAGTCAGCTTCCTTGGCTGTTCAAACACACATCCAAAAGCTGTGACGAGCAGTGACAAAATCCAGCTCGATTTCGAAACGATGAAAGCGGGAGAAAAACCCGTCGATTTTGAATTTTCGCGCACAGGAGAAGGGCGACCCAGTGTTTGGCGCGTGGATCATTTCGAAGGGCGCAATTCTTTGCTTCAAGCAGATCTCGATTCGGAAGATTATCGTTTTCCCATTGCGGTCTATTCCAAAACAAAACTAGCGGATGTCGAGGTGAGCACAAAATACAAATCTACCGCGGGTGAGATTGATCAAGTGGGTGGAGTTGTCTGCAGATATTCGGGTCCCGATCGCTATTACATCGCTCGAGCGAATGCTCTCGAACACAATGTTCGCCTTTATCACGTGATTGGTTCGAAGCGCACTCAAATTGCGAATTGGACTGGAGAAGTGAAGGCGAATGTTTGGCACGAACTCGCCTTACGAGCCAAAGGAGAAAACCTCTCTGTTCTCTTCGATGGGAAAGTGGTGATCGACATTCAGAACTCCGCCATTTCTGAATCAGGAATGGTGGGAATTTGGACGAAGTCCGATTCGAAAACCTATTTTGACGAGCTTGTCATCGCTCCTGTGCTTTGAGCGCTAATTGTTGCGATAAACGTCATGACAAGCGGTGCAGGTTTTCGAAAGAGCCTTGTAAGCATTGTCCGCGTCTTCGATTTTTGCCTTTCCTTCGCGTAGATTTTTCAAAGTATCGCGCAAAGTCACAGACTGAGTTGCAGAATCCGCCATCCATTTTCGATAGTTCTCGGGCTGTTTTGCAACTTCTTCGAGCTGATTCGCGCGTTCCAAGGCTGAAGCTAATTTAATCGCTTCATTGAGTGCATCCGCATCGGGATGTTCCGCGTAGGCTTGCCATTGATGTTTTGAAAGATCTTTCAAATTGTCGTCGGCTCGAGAAATGATTGTCATGGCTTGGCCGATTCCTGTTAATGGCTGAGCAGAGGGGAAATTCCAGTCGTAAGAACGAGTTTGACCTTCACTAGGAATGCTGCCCACAGCGATGGTTTTATAAAGTCCTTCATAGCTCGCCGCCGTTCCGCACCACTGCCTCATTTCCGCAATCGCTTCTCCACGCGGGATTCCGTCAAGAATAAGGCGTCCCACTGCTGCTGCCGCCGGACCGCGATGTTTGCCGTGAAAACAATGCACGAAGAAAGGTCCTTGTTGTTCGCGGAAAGTTTTTGAGATTTGAGTCAACTCTTCGTCGGTGATGCCTTTGTATTGAATGGGGACGTGAACGTATTTCATTCCATATTTTGCGGCGATCGCTGCATCAGGAACTTTCCCATCCACGGAAAGAATGGTTTTCACTCCCATTTCACTGATTTTTTTGAGTGCCTCTTCACCGTGCGGCTCGCTACCGGAAATGATGTTTTTGCTTAGTTTGAAGATGTTGTGCAGTCCTGGAGCTTCTTCGGGTTTTACTTTCGGCAGAGTAATGCGACTTGCTTCTTCATAGGCATTGCAATCGAGTTTGATCGGAGGAGGAACTGTAACAGTGGAGGGAGCAGATTCGACAGATTTTTGCGTGGGCGCTTTGTCGTTTTGCTTTTCATTCACTGAACAGGAGATTACTGTCATTGAGGACGTGCAGAGAGTACCGACAAAGGTGAAGGACAAGAGTACTCGGGAGCTAGTAGAGGTCATGAACGGGGTTCCTTGTTTTTCAAATTGAGAAAATGCGTTGAGAGAGCAAAAATTGTGCCAGACCACTTGATTTAGATTTCATAAGCTGTTTGATTGTAAAAGATTAAAGGAATTTTGTTTTGAGTATTTTCTCAATCCAGAAAGATTGTTACCTCAGAGTTACAAGGGCTTTTCTCTATACACGATGAAGCGACATCCCAGTCTTCAAGCGTTCTCTCGCGATCATCACGAAGCTTTGATGCAGGTACTGCATTTACAGAAAGCCGCCAAAGAAACATCACTACAAAGGAAGCATGCCTTGTCCGGTTTTTTCCTGCATTGGGAAGAAATGCTCGCAAAACATTTTGAAGAGGAAGAAAGTTTGCTGCCGCCTCTTTTAAAAGATCTACCAGAGTGGAAAACGATGCTTGGCGATCATGAGCAGTTACGAGAGCTGATTACACAGGCACGAACCATTTCTGAAAATCCAGATTCTTCGTTTCTAGAAAAACTTGCCCAAACCCTGCACGATCACATTCGTTGGGAAGAACGAACTTTGTTTCCGATTTTGGAAAAAAAAACAACAGAAAAGCAATTCGCCGAGTTAGGGAAAATCATGAAAGAACGAGAAGCGACTCGTGCGCGTTCGCAAAATCGCGGTTTTTGTCGTTGAGTTTGTTTCAACGAGTGTGAATGAGTGAAGTCACACGCACCAATTCTGCAGAGAATTTTTTCAAAGACTCCTGTAGTTTTGCATCCTGAAGTTTTCCGTTGGCTTGAAATGCCTCATGGGCTTTCCCAACCGCGAGCTGTTGCGGAATTACGAGCACACCGATATTCCCCAAAATTGAACGCAGATGTACCAATCCACGCAGACCTCCCAAAGCACCCGGCGAAGCACTGCAAAGTGCGGCCGTTTTTCCTTGATAAGGTTCAAGCGATCCTTGTTTCGTTTCCGAACGCGAAACCCAATCGATGGTGTTCTTGAGTAATGGAGTGATGGAACTGTTGTATTCTGGGCAGGCGAGCAACAAACCTTGATGTTCGAAGAAAAGCGTTCGAAGTTGCTTGGCGTTTTTTGGTAGTCCTTCCTTGGCTTCGAGATCTCCGTCGTAGAGCGGCAGCGGGAAATCGCGTAAATCGATCGTAGTTACTTCGCCACCCGCTTCTCGTGTTGTTTCAACGGCGGCCTTCAATAGTTTTTTATTCAACGATTCTTCGCGTGTACTCCCTGCGAAGGCCAGGATTCTTGTTTTTGTACTCATCGGAAACTCCTTATAGGAAAGAAACGTGCTAACAGATTTTTTCTCGCGAACAGACTCTATAATCCCCGGCCATGAACATCAACCGAACTCGGCTTATTGTTGGCAGCTTGCTCGCGGGAATTTTCCTCACTTTCGCTGGAGCGTTTTTGGCCCATGGGATTTTGGGATCTGAGTACTCGGCAAATTTTCGTTCGCATATGTCGGTTCCGCCCGATAGCACAACCATTGCCCAAAATGTTGCAGTTCGAATGCTGCTCGGTTTTGTCGCCGCGTTTCTCTATGTCGGATTTCGGCCTCGCTTTGGACCTGGGCCAAAAACGGCACTGATTGGTGCAGCCCTTCTTTGGCTTAGCGCGTATTTGCCGATGATTATTGGCTTTTTGCAATTCGAAATTCTCGTTGGTTGGCAATTGTGGGTTGCCCTGCTCTGGGGGATAAGCGAATCAGCAATCGCTTGTTTACTTGCCGGATGGGTCTATCGGGAAGCGAATTAGTCCAGTTGCTAGCGAGGATAGGGGTGGCTTGGTAAAGTGTCTGCCCGCATTTTTCCGCAATCGTATTGAGCAGTCTCTATGGTGGGTGTAGCTCAGTTGGTTAGAGCGTCTGACTGTGGCTCAGAAGGCCGCGGGTTCGAATCCCGTCACTCACCCCAATCATCTAAAGCGGCTTATCTGACTGGGCAAACTGCGTAGCC
>CAZMYG010000177.1:3570-5613 GCA_964570465.1 uncultured Planctomycetales bacterium | reverse complement strand
ACCGCTAGCGCAGACTTGGCTGGCGCGCACGGGAAGCCGCGCCGACTTTTTTTACTGTTTCTATCTTCTATTCCGGTTGTGGAGGACGCGGAGGGTTCCCGCGCTCTCTAACCTTAGCGCGGGCGCGACCCGGGAGCGCTGGACCGTGAGAGGGCTTGGTCCCAGACAGCGAGTTGATAGCTAAACACCTGCTGCGTGCTGTTTGGTGGCAGTGAACGCAGCGACGACTTTTTCCTGAATGTGATGAGGGACTGGTTCGTAACGCGAAAAGTTCATCGTGAAGGAACCTTCACCCGCGGTAATCGAACGTAATTGGCTTGCATATTGAAGCAATTCGGACTGTGGAATCTGGGCATGAAGAATTTGCACATCACCTTGACTGTCCATACCCACAATATGCCCTCTTCGCGAATTCAAATCGCCGGTAATCGCTCCAAGAAAATGTGTCGGAATAGAAATCTCGACATCCATCACTGGCTCGAGCAAGGTCGGACGTGCTCGCATAAAAGCCTCGGAAAAAGCGTGGGCTCCGGCGATTTTAAAGGAAATTTCATCTGAGTCGACATCATGAAATTTTCCATCGTAGACAGCCACTTTGACATCGATGATTTGGCAACCGGCGATGACTCCTTTTTCCATCGTTTCGTGAATTCCCTTTTCAATGGCTGGGATAAATTGACGGGGAATCGAACCGCCAAAAACTTCGTTCACAAATTCAAAGCCTTTACCTCGTGGCAACGCCTCGACACGTAAGAAACACTCCCCAAATTGACCACGTCCACCAGATTGTTTTTTATGCCGGTAATGTCCTTCGGCTTTTCCAAGAATGGCTTCTTTATAGGGAATTTTTGGCAAGTGAGAGTTCACCTCAACATGGAAACGTCTTTTCAATCGCGAGAGCATCACCTGCAGATGCAAATCAGATAATCCTTCGATAATCGTCTCGTGAGTTTGTGATTCCCTATGCACGCGAAAAGTGGGATCTTCAAATTCTAATTTGTGCAACGCCATACCAATTTTCTGCTCATCGTTGCGAGATTTGGGCTCGACTGCGAGCGAAGTCATTGGCTTAGGTTGTTTTGGTTTTGGGTAAGAAATCGCTTCACCACCCTCCGCGAAAAAAGTGTCCCCGTAATCGAGACTCTCTACTTTAGGAATTGCTGCGATATCACCAGGAATCAAACGATCGAGAGCCTTGAGATCTTTGCCAACAACCGCGTGTGGATGTGCTTTTTCAATCTTAGGGTGCTTCGCACTATGAAAATGCCCGTCCTTGGGAAGAGAGCCTCGAAATACCCGGAAATAGGAAATCTTTCCTACATAGGGGTCGCTGAGAGTTTTAAAAACATAAGCGGCGAATGGTCCATCAGAGTTTTGCCGAATCAACGGAGAAGGGAAAAACTCTTCGATTGCATTGAGCATTTCACTCACACCAATTCCACGCAAGGAATCGACGACGAAAATAGGGATCAACTTTCCCTGGGCCATCGCCTTGCTAAGATTTTTTTCTAAATCTTCGTGCGAAATTTCTCCCTTTTCGAGATAACGCTCCATCAAAGAGTCATCGCTTTCGACCACACGTTCGACAAGAGTGTTGTAATACTGAGAAGCTTGATCTTTCAGTGCAGCTGCTGTGTCAACCGGAGTACGAAGAGCAGAAATCACCCGAGTGAATTGCGCGCCATTTCCATCAGGAAAAGTAATCGGAACGCAGCGATCGCCAAAAGCTTCTCGGATTTTGGAAAGCAAGCTAGCGAAATTGGCATTCTCCGCGTCCATCTTGCTAATCAGAATCGCCCGTGCCACGCCGGCCTCCTCCATACGCGCATACACATTTCGTGCCGTAAAACTTACTCCTTGATGAGCGCCAATTGAGAGCAATCCCGTTTCAACGACATGTAAGGCAGAAATGGCTTCACCAATGAAATCCGGATAACCCGGACAATCGATGAAGTTGATGATTTTTTTCTTCCAAGGAAGATGAACGATGGCCGAGGCGAGCGAATGTTTCCGCTCTTTTTCTTCGGGCTCGAAATCGCAAAT
>CAZMYG010000177.1:0-3470 GCA_964570465.1 uncultured Planctomycetales bacterium | reverse complement strand
ACAAGCACGAGTCTTGAATCCTCGATTCCAGCTTCCGTTTTTAAAGAATCCAAAACGGCGTTTGCGCGCTCCACGGAGAGATGGCGATTCGATCTGTAACCAGATTTTCGAATGGGCTCGTTATCGGTATGCCCTTCAACCCAAATGATTCGCGTGGCGTATTCTTTCTTGAGCAATTCACTGACCTTCTTCAGCGCACTCTTACCTTGAGAAGACAAGCTCGCCTTTCCTGAGGCGAAGGTAATTTCTTCTGGCAGGGTCAACACAATGCGCCCGTTGCGGCGATCGGTTTCTACACCCGTGCCATCAAGCTGAGTTCGGGTATTTACCAGTTCGGTGTCATCCGCTTTACTCGCAGCAGCAGGAACAAGAGAGGGATTTATTGGGACTCCTTGGAGTAGCCGCTCACGCGCGCGTGATTCATCCAGCGCAGCGCGAAGAGAAGTGATCTCTTCCTTGTGCATTTGGATTTGCGCATCTCGATCTTGTAATGCTGCGCGGTATTTAGAAACACAGCCATTGGCTGAGAGAGCAATGGCGAAACAAATGACGATTCCTGCGTTGCCGAGTTTTGACATGTCTTTTCCTCCTGTGTTTTTAGGGCATTAAAGTGGCACCTAGTTTAATCCAAAGATTCCACGAATCCAGCGTGGCCAGACCTCTAAAGCAAATTCGAAGAAATTTTCTTTCCAGAACAAAAGTACGAGGCAGCCGATCGAAAGAAAGGGACCGAAAGGGATATAGGAACCCAGACGCCTTCCAAGTCGCATTCCTACTCCAAAAGCCTTAGAACTGGGCCAGCCACGTCGCGACAGTCTCAAGGTTCGACCGAAGCCAATGAGAAGAACATTGCCTACTCCAAAGAAAGCACCTAGAGCCGCTCCTAGAAAAAATGCGGCGATAATCGCTTCGGTTCCCAGAAACCCACCCATCGCCCCCATCAATTTCACATCGCCCAGGCCCATGGCTTCTTTGCGGAAAACAAGTTTTCCAATGACTCCGACGAGATAAACCGCCCCTGCGCCGGCAATGATTCCCGCTAAAGAAGCGAAAAGAGCCTGCTCAGAATCAGGCACTCCTGAACGCGAAAAAAAAGTTCCACTATGTAATTGAGGGACGAAATAGGAAATCACTGGCGCCAGCGCAATTCCTGGCAAGGTAATGACATCAGGAATAATAAAATGATCGAGATCGATGAAGGTGACCGTAATCAACGCAAGGACGATTGCAATGCGCACAAAGAAAACTGCAGCGACTTGTTCCTGACTCCAAATCAACGTTCCTAAGAACAAAGCACCGGTTAGCGCTTCAATGGTTGGATATCTCAGCGAGATGCGTTTTTTGCAATTCCGGCACCGGCCCAACAAGAAAAGATAAGAAAGCACAGGCAAATTGTCATACCAGGCGATGGGCTTATGGCAGCCTGGGCATTGAGAACCGGGACGAACTAGCGATTTCCCTTCGGGGAGTCTGTAAATGACAACGTTGAGAAAAGAACCCAGGGCCAACCCAAAAAGAACCGTAAAAACGGTTGAGAGAAGAGATGGGTTCGAGATCCACTGATTGAGGATGTCCACGTCGCGAATTGTAGAGGACTCTTACTCTACGGAGAAAAGAAAAGATGAATGGCGCGTTCCGTGCCTGGACGATTCCAGAGCACGACGGGGTTACCCGAAAAATCCCGTAATGCATCGGAGATTTCCAAACGATACGGCCGCTTGGGATTGAGTTTCTCGCGCGCATTGATTTGGATCCGAGAATCTTCTTCGTTTTGTAGAAGAGCCACTCGAATTTCTACAGGGCGCCTGGGTTCCCCAGGTCCTTCTTCCAGCAAATAAAAGTGTTTGCTCAATACCGTGTTTGGAGCAAGCGGCTTAGTAAATCGCAATTCAAACGGCTCTCCGACGCGAGGAGGACGCGGATGAATTTCAACAAGCCCTGCTGGCAAGGAGCTGCGGTCCTCGAAAGGGAGAGGAACTTGATCTGGGTCCATGATTTGAAAATGGGAATGGACACCGTGCTCTAACAAGGCGCCTTTCGCAGAGCGCAAAGATTGAGGCTTGGGGAAACCGGCAATTTCGATTTCGTAGTTTTCTTTGGGTCTAAATCCCCCGTCTTCGAGAGATGCGCTGAGCACGGGTGCTGGGAAAAAGAGAATTTCTCTCCCCCCCGCAGACAATTGAAAACGCCCCGCCGCTTGTTTGCCTTTGGAATCTTTAAGAGAGAGGCTTTCAAAATGCAAAGAGGCTGGATCGAGGGGTTGATTGAAACGAAAGACCAGTTTTTCGTTGAGAAGAATGTCTTCTCTTCCACCTTGAGCAAAGCGTAGAAGTTCCAGCTTGGGAGGAGTTTCGCCACGGGGAGTGCAGGCTAAAAGGCTGAATAAAAATACGGTAGGGGCGGGTCCCCGACCCGCCCAGTTTTTGTGCGGGCGGGTCGGGGACCCGCCCCTACCGAAGCTTGAGTTCATTTAGAACTGATAGGGAATTTTGAGGAAGTTCACGCTCGGACGAACGGTTTCCGCGTTGAGAGATCCTCCATTTCCAGTTAAGTTGAAGTTCACCGTGAAACGGATGAATTTGTAGGTATTCGTTGTATCGTCGATGCTCGACTCGTCTACGATTCCAGTGCCATCTCCGTCTTCGTTGGCACCTTCAAAGGTGACTTGCACGGTCGCATTGCCCTCGTTTTCTATTTCGAAAAACTTGCGAAGTACAGTCCAGCTACTTGCGGCCGCCAAATCCCCATCATCAGGATCTGTCGAGACAGTCACGGTATTCGTTGCTGTCACGGATGCTGAAACAATGGTGTAACTGTTGGAACCTAAGACGAGTTCGTCTTTGACCAAAATTCCGGGAGCGGAGACTACGTCGTTGTATAAAGTTGAGTTCACTATGATCGCCGTATTGTCTCCTGTAATGGTCAAACCACTGCTCGCATTCGCTCTTTCACAAGTTACGGAAGAATCCAAAGTCAGCGCAGCTCCTGGATTTCCACTTAATCCGCAATTACTCGAGGAGTTGGGGAATCTATAGAAGGGACCACTGGTATCGACATTCGCCCATTCTGTGGGAAACCAACCCGAACGAATTTGACTGTATTTGCCAAAATCCGAAGTCAGCAAATGAGCAACAGGTTCACAAACAAAACCATCTCCATTGCTCAAAACTTCTGGAGGTGTGGTTGGATCGTTGAACTGGAAACTGCCATTGTTATACAACGCATTTGTATCTAAGAATCCTGTCGCTTTACGCGGAACATGAATTTGAATGACCCCTCGCCCTCCAGCACCACCACGGCCCACTGCATCATCCTGACGGCTATTTCCTTGCGAAGAACAATCGCTGACTGTACCAAAGCCACGATTACCTCCGTAGGCATGGATTCGGGCAGTAGTCGCCAACTCAACTTGATAGGCCGACATCAAAACAATATGTCCCCCTGCACCACCACCACCACCACCGCCAATT
>CAZMYG010000176.1:0-5656 GCA_964570465.1 uncultured Planctomycetales bacterium | reverse complement strand
GTAGAGAAAGGAATTGCAAAGTGAGTGAAGCAGAGCTGCAGGCGCTAGAAAAAGAGATTGGCGAGTTGCGCAACGGAGTGTCGCGACTCGAAGAAGAGATCCGCAAAGCCTTTCTTGGGCATACAGAAATTGTAGATCGTTTAGTTTTGGCTTTGCTCGCGGGCGGTCACGTTTTGATTGAAGGCGCGCCGGGTCTAGGAAAAACTGTACTCGTTAAAACTCTCGCTCAAACCCTGGATCTGAAATACTCGCGCATTCAATTCACTCCCGATCTCATGCCGGCTGACATTATCGGAACCAATATTTTGATGGAAGAAAACGGCAGTCGCGGTTTTCGATTCCAAAAGGGCCCGATATTCGGAAACATTGTACTCGCCGATGAAATCAATCGTGCGACCCCGAAAACTCAATCGGCTCTTCTTGAATCCATGCAAGAACTCGGAGTGACGGTCGCCGGCGCCCGCTATCCTATGGAAGAACCTTTCATGGTTGTCGCCACTCAAAATCCCATTGAAATGGAAGGCACTTATCCACTTCCCGAGGCGCAGCTCGATCGATTTTTCTTCAAACTCAAAATCGAAGCACCCCCACTCGCCGATTTGCTGGCGATTTTAGAAGAAACGACTGGACCTAAAACGGGAACACTCAAAGCCGTATTTGGTGCGAGACAAATCCTTCGTTTACGCGAGCTGCTCCGCCAAGTGCCCGTTGCCGAACATCTGCGAAGATTTGCAGCTCTCTCGGTGCTCGCCACCGACCCTCGCTCGAATGAAGCAACTCCCGCAATCAAAAAATTCGTCCGTTACGGTTCCAGCCCGCGCGGTGCGCAAGCCATGCTGCTCGCCGCCAAAGGAATGGCTTTGCTGAAAGGTCGCTATCACGTCACCAGCGAAGATCTCGTTGCGGTCGCAACTCCAGCACTTCGTCATCGCCTGATTCTCAATTTCGAAGGCGAGGCGGAAGGTGTGAATTCAGACACGTTGATCGAAGAAGTCATTTCGTCTGCGAAGAAGAGAGCTTCGTGAGTCTTCGCCGATGAAAAACTTTTCTCTATCCCTCGCTCAAATCAATCCCGCACTTGGCAATGTCTCCGCTAATTTGAAAATTCATTTGGACTGGATTGCGCGCGCGAAAAAAGAAAAATCGAATCTGATTGTTTTCCCCGAACTTTCTCTCACTGGATATTTTCTGCGCGATTTGACTTCGGAAGTGGCGATGCGCTTGGATTCCGCTCCCGTTGAAAAATTAGTCGCCGCTTCGAAGGGGATTTCCATTCTCTTTGGTCTCGTCGAAGAAAGTTCCGACTATCGCTTTTACAACAGCGCGGTTTTCGCCGAGGACGGAAAAATCGTTCACGTTCATCGCAAGGTCTATTTGCCGACTTACGGAATTTTCGAGGAGAAACGTTATTTAGCCGAGGGCGAGCAGTTCGAAGCTTTTGATTCCAAGCATGGTCGCTTTGGAATTCTCATTTGCGAAGATCTCTGGCATATCTCGGCCGCTTATCTCTATTTTCTTCAAGGAGTCGACGCACTTCTTTGTCCTTCGAACTCTCCAGGTCGCGGCGTTGCTGAACCAGGAGCCGAAGTGCAGACCGCCCGCTCTTGGGATCAATTCCTCACTGCTCAATCAATGTATTTCAATGTCTACTCAGTGTTCTGCAATCGCGTAGGTTTTGAAGATGGTGTGCTGTTTTGGGGCGGATCAAAAATCCTTTCTCCTTTCGGTCGCGTGATCGGCGCCTGCAAAGGACTCGACGCGACGATGAAAACGACAAAGCTCGCGGCCAAAGAATTAGAAACTGTGGGCTTATCTGCTTCAGCGTTGCGACGCAGCCGTGTGTTCACCCCACTTCGTCGCGATGAGAAGTCCGAACTCGTTCGTCGAGAAATGGCGAGGATATTTGATGGAAGTACCGGGGCTTAGGATCAATGGCGCGCTAGCCACCGAAATCCTCGTGCGATTCTTGCGCGAGGAGGCTAAGGATTTCGGTTTTGAAAAAGCAGTAATTGGAATTTCCGGGGGACTCGATTCCGCGGTATCTGCAGCGCTTGCTACAAAAGCCTTTGGTCCCAAAAACGTGCTGGGTGTTTTCATGCCCTATCGCAGCTCCAGCCCTGAAAGCCTGAGACTCGCACAGAAACTCGCCAAACAACTTCGCATTCGCACAGAGAAAATCGAAGTCACGCCAATGGCCGAAGGATTTTTCCAACAGGCTGGAAAAATGGACCGTTTACGCCAAGGCAATGTCATGGCCCGCTCGCGCATGATTGTGCTCTACGATCGCTCCGCAAAAGAGAACGCACTTGTGGTAGGAACGAGCAACAAGACAGAGCAGCTTCTGGGTTACAGCACTCTTTTTGGCGATATGGCTTCTGCGCTGAATCCACTAGGTGATCTCTACAAAACCCAGGTTTACGAGCTCGCACGTCATCTGAAAGTTCCCAAGGAAATCATCGCCCGCAAACCCACTCCCGATCTTTGGGAAGGCCAAACCAGTGAAGGGGAGTTGGGATTTAGCTATGCCGAAGTCGACAAACTTCTCTATTACTTGGTAGATCGGCGCTACAACGAAGAAGAGTTGGTTGAAAAAGGTTTTCGCCGCGAATTTGTCCGTAAGATCTCCGCTCGCGTTCGCGCGAATCAATACAAAAGACGTCCGCCCATCATTGCCAAACTTTCCAACCGCACCATCAATCTCGATTTCCGCTATCTTCGGGATTGGGGAAGATAAAAGAGATCAGTACAATCTTTCCCCATGAAATTTGAACTCCTGCTCTTAGCGTTCTTTTTGTTCCCTCTGCTGACCCACTCGCCTCTCGATTTCAAATTGAAAAATATCGAAGGCAAGGAAGTTGATCTCGCTCAATACAAGGGCAAGGTCGTGATGATGGTCAATGTCGCCAGCGAATGCGGACTGACTCCGCAATATAAGGAACTGCAAGAGCTCTACACGAAGTACAAAGACAAGGGCCTAGTGATTCTCGGTTTCCCGGCGAACGAATTTGGCGCCCAGGAACCAGGCACAAACGAACAGATTCAGCAATTCTGCAGCACGAAATATCAGGTGAATTTCCCTATGTTTTCCAAGATTGTGGTGAAAGGCGAAGGCATCGCACCGCTTTACAAATATTTGACTGCGAAGGAAACAAACCCTAAGTCCCCAGGCGAGATCCAGTGGAATTTCACAAAGTTCTTGATCGGAAGAGATGCTCAACTAATCACACGTTTTGAACCGAAAACAAAGCCGTCCGCGCCGGAAGTTGTTCAGGCGATAGAAAAAGCATTAGCGACCCCGGCGCCAACTGCCGCTGGAGCTAGCAAATCAGGAGAAACTCGATGAGAACTGCAAATCCTGCACTTTCTGAAGGAGTGATTTCTACTCTCTCGCAACGAGCGAGAATGAGCGAGAGCACGAACACCGCGACGATTCAGGGAACCGTGCAAAAAGGGATTCTGCTGATCGCGCTTGTATTACTAGGAGCTTGGTGGTCATGGAGCCAAACCATGCCTGCCATTGAATCCGCGGCAAAAGGAAGCGGCATCGCTGGCGCGATTCCCTGGTTTATCTGGGGTGGAGCAATTGCTGGGATGATTCTAGGGCTCATCACTCATTGGAAAGTAAATTGGTCTCCGTTTACTGCTCCGCTCTACGCAGCTTGCGAAGGAATTTTCTTGGGAGCGATTTCCGCGATTTTTAATCACGCCTATCCAGGCATTGCGCTTCAAGCGATTTCAGGAACGCTAGGAGTGTTTGGAGTGATGCTGTTGCTTTATCAATTCCGCATTTTGCGCGCGACTCCGGTTTTCAAGAAATGCGTGATCGCCGCAACGGCCGGGATCGCGTTGTTGTACGTCGCTTCTTGGATTCTCGGTTTCTTCGGCATTCACATGGCATTCCTGCATCAAGGCACAACCTTCGGCATTATCTTCAGCCTGGTTGTCATTGGAATCGCCGCGATGAATCTCGTGCTCGACTTCGATCTCGTCGAACAAACCGCAGAAAAGGGAGCTCCTAAATACTTCGAATGGTATGGAGCTTTTGCTTTGTTAGTAACCTTGGTCTGGCTCTATATCGAGATCTTGCGATTGCTGGCAAAGATGCAGCAACGTCGCGATTAAATCTGACGAAGCTTACGCGATGCGATCAATACCGCCGAACTTGCGAGCAAGTTCGTCAATATCGGCGCCCTTCACTTCTTCAGGCTTGATCGGATTGAGCTTGCGGAATTTGTAGAACTCATCGACTGAGCTAAATTCCACATAGTCTCGATAGGTCATGTGTGGGATGCCATTGATGTCCAGAGGAGCAATCTTCGGCGCCTTTTTGACAACAGGTTTTTCCACAGGCTTGGGTTGCACCGCAGAAAGCGAACTCAAATCGCCAGGCAATCCTGCAGGCAAAGGTTCGCGACGTTCCAACGCGAGTTTCGCGCGACGGCAAACGTTGAGCGTGTTTTCGAGATTCAAAGAAATGCGCGTGAGTCTTTCGACATCCTGACCAGGGGTTTGCAAATTGACGCGCACCTTGGCTAGGGCTACCTCGACCACCGAGATGAGACAATTGAGCTTGCGCAACAAACTCGCTCGATATTCGGTCGATTCCATATTACTGTTTTGGCCCTGATTCATGTCTTTACTTTCCATTACTTCTTAACTCCTCTATCAAAAGCTTAAAAAAACAATTTATGCGAAAAAGGAAAGTGCACTTGCTATGCCAAATAGTAGCCCAGTTTTCCTAGGATGACGCAAATAAATCATTTTCCTGAATCAGCGGTCGTTACCCTTTCCAAAAGAGGCACTTAGAAAGGTGCAATTGTTTCAAATTCCTTCACAGAAAATTGCTCCCGCTTGGCTCAAATCGCTGTTTTGTTTAAAAAAATCAACGTTCGTCGATTTTAAACAACAAATTCCCCTCAAAAATAGCGCTGTACCTTGCTTAGAACATCCATTTGGATGCGGTAATTCGAATTGAAAAACGCTTCAGAAATCAACGGATATTGATGCCGATCGCCGATCGCGCCTAGAGCAATACACGCAGATGCTGCAGCGTGAGGTCCCGACTTTGTTTTCCCTGAAGTGAGATCGAGCAGAGCGCTAACGACTCCCTTATCTCGAATCATGCCCAAGGCTAATGCTGCATAACCGCAGACACTCTCGCGCTTGTCCTCGCTCAAAACTTTCATCAACTCGCTGCTCGCTGCAGGATCACGAAACAATCCAATTCCCAGCAGAATGCCTCGGAGAAATTCTTCGTTCTTGCTCGCATCTTTGCGCAACGCTTCGAGCATTTTGGGCAACGCTCCATCAGGACGTATGAGTCCTAAAGCAATCGAAGCGTATCCGCGTAATCGTGCTGGGGTCGAAGCCTTCTCGATCATTTCTAGAAAGACGGGAATGGACGCCTGATCTCGCAAAAACCCAAGACCCATACAGGCTGCAGATCGCAGGCTGTCGTCTTCTGTCGATTGGGCAAGCTTGCGAAGGTTTTCTCCAGAACCTTCATCTCCCGCGAGCCCTAATCCAATAGCGGAATAAGCCTTCACACTATTGGATTTTTTAGAGGCAAAACTCTCTCGCAAAGCTTCGCGCGCCTTCGCCCCTCCAATTCGCCCAAGAGAAACTGCAGCGAAGCATCTTGTTTGAATGTCGGAGC
>CAZMYG010000175.1:0-5679 GCA_964570465.1 uncultured Planctomycetales bacterium | reverse complement strand
TTGTTGCTGGCAAAATTGGTTCCTCCGGCTTCTGCAAAGGCAACACCAAATTGGAAGCCATTGAAACTAGTCGTATTCACCGGACTGCCAGGTGTGTTAATCACCACATTGTCATTGATTCCAAGTCCAGCGGCATTCCACAAGGAATAACTACTCGCAGTAAAGGGAACCCCGGAGAGTCGGACATTACTGATTGCTTGTGCGTTGATCAGATGGTTAAAAAAAAGCTGGGGAGAAGACGAATCCTGACTTGATTTAATCAACGGCGCAATTCCGAATGCTGTCCCCCAAGAACTGAGATGGCTCTGAAGATCGACAACAAAATCGTTGCGCTGTTCGGCAGTGTTATAGGCGCTCACTGCATCACCGGGTAATCCGGAAACGAGAGAAACGCTGTCCTGAGCCCGCGCTGCAACCACTGCCACCACAGCAACGAGACCGAATCCGAGTTTTCTTACGCTGGGTTTCATCTGAAATCTCCTTGGTTTGGGAAGTGACCTGACAACTTAAGTAGAAAGACAAAGAACGGATTGATTCTAGAAAACGATTATTGTGAAACGTTTAGGTTTGGATGTGTTTCTCGGCTGTGTTGCTCTCCTCAACAGTTCCGAGAATACGATAGAAACCGAACTTGAGCAAACTCATAAATTTCGACCCCGTTATTTACGGACAAGGATCTGGTCCTGGGAACGTAGTGGATCCAAACGCACTGAGAACTGCCAAGATATCGTCAAGATTAATCAGGCGATTGGGCCCAACCAGATCTGAGGCATAGAGACCACAGCTTCCTCCCCCTCCAAAGGCGCCGAGTACACAGAGAATATCGTCGAGATTTACGAGCCCCGCATTATTGGTCGCATCCCCCCAACCCCAAGTGTTTGCTAATCCAGGGGAGGAGTCGTCTACACCGTCTGTTGCAACCACTTCATAGTCCGTAATCGGAATGATCTCTTCATCTCCAACAAAAACCGTCCCCCAAACAGCACTCATTTGATAAACCGGAGCATCCACCAAAAAACCGGCTGCATCCGAGTATTTCAACAGACAGGGAAACTCTGGAGAGCTAATCCTGAGTGCTACGGGCTGATCGTAAAACCCGGGCGTCACGGCTAGATATCGGGGGCCTGCAGCTTGTACGGAAACAGTGAGAATGGGAGGTACTCCCGCTAACTCGAAGTCTCCAATCACTGGCCGATGATCAGAAGCCTGACCGCTGGCAAGAACAGGATTTGCCGTGTAGCCCACTAATTCGATTGGCATCGCAGACGCGGGACTCACCGTCCCTGAGTTAAAAATGAACGCACGACGTAATGTCGCAACATGATCTTGCCAAGCAATATAGTCGAGCTTGCTCGAACCCAAGGTGATTCTCGAGTTCGTAAATACATCTCGAGCGTCGTCATAACTCATATCAGTGCGATCTCGATCCGTTCCATCAGTACCGCCGATTGACTGTGCTGCACTCAGCCATTCCGCAGGGCCTTTCGTCGCTCCATTGTTCAGTTCGTCTTCGTTCCAGTCTCCTCCAATAATTACCGGAGTCAGTGGGCTCAATAGAGCATTCACCTGTGGGAAATCCGCGATTCTCCCAAATGGGTCTGGCGTTGCTGCGCCTCCACCATTGAAAAGATGATCGATAAAATATGCGACATTTTGTGCCGCGCTCACTCGATCGTCGTGGTCTGAAGAATCTCCACCCGATTTCAAATGAGCCCCGCCAACGACAAGATCTCCAAGATAACCGAGCTCATCAGGCAAATTAATCTCTACAAACTGAAAGCCGCGAATCCCGCCGTTACCTCCGGGAGAATAGAGATGGGCAGTCACAAAAAAAATATCGCTAAGAGTGCTTTTTGAATCCCCATTCAAATCCTGAAATGGAAATCGACTCAAAATGCAATTGCGATTGAACCCGTCGTTACTGCTGCTCACAAAAATATGCGGGAGATCGTAAGAGGCGTCGTATTTCTGAACGTAAGCGGTGACTGCTGGATTCCCAGGCTTAAAGGGATCGTTGCCACCGTGAAGAAGGAGATTGAGCACTGTGTTCAGTGTGCTCACGGAATCCACGCCACTTCCTGTTCCGTTGCCAGAGTTATCTCCGGTTTCTTGCAGTAGGAGTACATCTGGTTTCATCGAAGCGATGATTCGCGCAACCGCGCTCCAGTCATTAAGACCTTCAACTTTATTATTGGTAGAGCAAATCGTATCCCGGACATTCCAAGTCATGACGCGAATGTCTTGGGGATTTGTTTTGAGCCAATCTCCGTTCTGAGGATCCCATTGAGCAAACAGTCTTGGGACAAACGAAATGAAAATCAAAAACGACGTGACGATTTTAGTCTTTCTCATTTAAATTCCTCTAACACAGCCATCACATCTTCAAGGTCTACAATCCCCGCTGTGTTTCCTATTAAATCAGAACTCTCGAAGGAACCGTTCTTAAAATTTTCAAGGAAGCCATTAAGCACGCAGACGATGTTTGAAAAATGAAAAAATCGTGAGGGAGTTGTTGCGAAATCGCACACTCAAATTGCATTTAAGGGTTTCAAAAAAAAATAAAAAAAAATGAAATTTCTTGTCCCCTTTTCTAACAACCCCTGCCTATTTACTGGTGTCAAGATCATCGAAGGCCTTCGCAACTTGAGAACTCACTTGGCGGAGGTGTCGTTCATCTCCCCGAGTGGTTCCGACTTTCTAAGCAAGCTGCATTTTGTATCAGCTTGAAAACTAACTTTTGAAGGAAAGGAAACACATGAACTCACTCATGAAGGGCATTTCGTTCGCTTTGATTACTTTCGCTACGACGATTCCCGTCGTTAACGCAACTGGAGCTCGGCTCGAGTTGCGTCCGGTCGGTCACACCGTGTTACCACCGGACGCGACGCACCCAGACCCCTATATCATCGCCGATCCGAACACCAGCTATCACGTTCAAGTTTTTCTTGTCGATACCGGGAATCCGCAAGCTTCCATTAACTTTCGTTTAGTCGGTCTGGATAGTTCGGTTTCAACACAAGTTGGAGTCAGTACTTTTAGTTGGGTCAACCCTTCTAATATTGGAGTTCTCTTCAGCCAATTCCCTCTAGTTTCCTGGACTTATCCTCTCACAACTCCTATTCCGAGTTTCATGCTGGTACTACCCAATGATGGCGAAGTGATGATTGGCGAAATGGACGTAGTCACACCAAGCGGGCTTCTTGATGGTGTGCTCGATCTGGTGAATGCAGACAATCCAAACATCCCCAATGCAGGAGCCAATATCGTTTTTGGATTTGGAGGGGCTGGCGATCCTGTAACCAATTGGAGTGCATTCGGTGGTGAAATCACTGGCGGAAGATTGGGATTCGTGAGTGCAACCGAACCACCTGTTGCAGGAGTACGGATGGAATTGAGACCAATCGGTCAGACCGTGCTACCACCGGACGCAGAACATCCCGATCCTTATATCCTTGCTAATTCAAATTCGACTTATCGTGTTGAAGTTGTTCTTGTCGATTCAGGAAACCCGCAAGGCGATATTAGTTTCCGTCTAGTCGGTCTGGATAGTTCGGTTTCAACAGAGGTTTCGGTCAATACTTTTGATTGGGTAAACCCGGGAGGTGTCGGGGTTCTCTTCAGTCAGTTCCCTTTGGTTTCCTGGACCTACCCTCTCACCACTCCTATTGTGAGTTTCATGCTGACTTTACCTAATAATGGTGAAGTCAAGATTGGCGAAATGAATGTAGTGACACCAGCCGGACTTGGAGATGGTGTTCTCGATCTTGTGAATGCCAGCAATCCAAACGTTCCCAATGCAGGAGCCAATATCGTTTTTGGGTTTGGAGGAGTTGGAGATCCTGTAATCAATTGGAGTGCATTCGATGGTCAAATTACTGGTGGAAGATTGGGATTCGTTGGCAGCTGTGAAGGACCAACTTGTCCTAATGATGAGAAATTTTTCATTCTCTC
The DNA here is from genome assembly GCA_964570465.1 of uncultured Planctomycetales bacterium. Lineage (GTDB taxonomy): Bacteria > Planctomycetota > UBA1135 > UBA1135 > CAZMYG01 > CAZMYG01. The sequence goes on along the minus strand of CAZMYG010000175.1, from coordinate 1,728 downwards.
GAGTTCGCCAGCGAACGGAACCATCGATGCGCGTCAACCATCTGAGCTGCAGGGAGGTCCAGCCCAGGGAATTCAAACTGTTGAACTTGAATTCAATGGAGAATGTGCACCGGATACGAATCCCTGTGAACCCTGCGATTGCATCACTCTGCATCCGGAATCTTATTCCGTACTAGAGTTAGGTGGCGATGGCGTTGGTCCACAGATTGCTTCCGTCGTGAAGACGAGTACGAATCACGTTCGGATCAATCTCAGTGAGCCGATTCAACCAGGAGCATGGACAACGATTGTCTACAATCCGACCAGTTCTCCGGTCACTTTTGGATACCTACCTGCGGACGTCAACGGCGACGAAACTAGTGCGCCCATAGATATTTTGTACTTAATCAATTCGTTAAATGGAGTCGTGCCGCGGCCGATTGAATCGACTGATATCGATCGCAATGGAATTACGGAAGTTCCCGATATCATGCGCGAGATCGATCTGCTTGTCGGTGCGCAAGCTTTCGATCCATGGTTCTACCGAACCTTGCCACCGTTGCCTTAATTTCGTTCGATAGAGTAAAGTTTAGAAAGCGCAGGGGTTCCTACTCCTGCGCTTTCTCTATGAACCCAACGGAACACAACTGGAGACTCCTTCGCACAGGCCATCGGAATGGAGTCGAGAATATGGCAATAGACCGAGCCTTATTGCTCTCTCCGTCTTCTCCACCGACTTTGCGTTTCTATGGTTGGAAACCCTGGGCTCTATCTCTGGGCTATTTCCAAAAGGAAAGCGCTTTCGATCTCCAAAAACTCCGTGAGCAAGGCTATGAGATTGTTCGCCGCCCGACTGGTGGTTCTGCGGTGTTTCATGCAGAGGAACTCACCTTCTCTCTCACCATGCCGGGAAATAATCCGTGGATTCCCCATCGTGTTCCCGATTCTTATTGTGCGATTCACAAAGCGATTCAAATCGGATTGAGCAAATTAGGAGTCGATGCCAAATTTCGTGACGAAGCTTGCCTAGCTGCCACTCCACGAGGAAAAGGATTTTGTTTCTACGACCCAGCTGCTTCTGACTTACTCGTCAACGGCAAAAAAATTGTCGGCTCGGCACAACGACGCTCACGAGGACGGCTGCTTCATCACGGTTCTATCGTTCTGCGCTCCAATCCCATCACTCCAGAAATTTCTTCGATAGAAAATTCGGGAGGGCATTTTGACTTCACTGCAGCAGAAAAAGCGATGATCGCGGGATTTGAAGAGAAGTTTCAAATTCAACTTGTCGAAAAGGAAATGAGCGTTGAGGAAAGGGCTCTAGCGGATCAGCTCGTGCAGGAGGAAACTAGCCGCCATGTTGGGCATTCCTCTACCTCTACTGCACGGGCGCGGAGCCACATCGAATCCACCCAATCGCTTTGAGCGGATCGAACTGGGGCCAGATCCCGACTACGCCGACGAAGATCCCAGCGCACCACGTACAGAAATTTACGAAGACAATTCTCGCTCACTAATTTCTTATAACGATAGTCCCGATCTGCCCTTCGAAGCGAGTTTGAATCCCTATCGCGGCTGCGAGCATGGTTGCATTTATTGCTATGCCCGTCCCTATCACGAGTATCTGGGTTTTTCTTCAGGACTGGATTTCGAAACGAAAATCATTGTCAAACTCAACGCTCCCCAACTACTACGCGAAGAGCTTTCTTCACCGAAATGGAAACCGCAAATGCTAGCAATGAGTGGAAT
>CAZMYG010000174.1:0-5688 GCA_964570465.1 uncultured Planctomycetales bacterium | reverse complement strand
CGGAAGCAATACTCGACGGCTTCGTTCAGGAAAAAATCACCATCACGAATCTAGTTCCCACCATGCTCAATCGCCTGGTTGCGGAAGAAAGCGCCTCTCAGCGCCGCTATTCTGCTCTTCGCGCTGTTCTATCTGGAGGAGCTCCGATCGCACCCGCACTAGTCAAAAAAATCATGGAGACGTTTCGCACTCAGTACATACAAACCTATGGGCTGACAGAAACGAGCCCTTATCTCACCTTCTCTCTACTCCATGAATCCATGCAAAAGCTCGGAGAAGAAGAAAAGCTCCGCATTCGTTCGCGAACGGGTCGCGCTGCAAAAGGAGTGGAGTTGCGAGTAGTCGACGATCTAGGCAACGAAATCGCCAAAGATGATCGCGCTGTTGGTGAAATCTGGGTGAAAGCACCTTGGGTCACTCCGGGTTATTGGAATCGCCCGCAAGAAAGTGCGGCTGCATTTCACGAAGGCTGGTTCAAAACGGGAGATCTCGCGACTTGGGATTCCGCAGGCTATGTGAATATTGTCGATCGCAAGAAGGACATGATTATCACAGGCGGAGAGAAAGTCTTCTCTGTCGAAGTCGAGTCTGCACTCGCCGCACATCCGTCTGTATTTGAATGTGCTGTTGTGGGTCTTCCAGATCCCGATTGGGGTGAAGCGGTCACAGCGGCGATTGTGTTTCGACCTAAGCAAAGTGAAAAAGCTGACGCGCTTCGCTATTTTCTAAAGACTCGACTCGCCGCTTTTAAAATCCCAAAGCATTTTCATTTCTTAGAGCAATTGCCTAAGACCGGTTCCGGGAAGATTCAGAAGAATCAGATTCGTTCGCTTTTGAAGTAAGATTGTTTTCGATCGCTTGAATGATCTGTCCGACGCCATAGCGAATCACGTTCGGATATTGATTGCCCCAAAATGGTTCTCCTTGAACTACGCCTTGGCTAGAAATCAGCCAAATCGTCGGTGTTCCGTAATTTTGCATATCCTCACTCCACTTGAATCTCCCTTCCCAGGAATAAGAATTTCCCGCTAACGGGGCTGGCTTTCTTGGATTGCGCAGCAAACGAAAACGCGTGTCGTAGTAAATTTCTTGGAAAGGCAAAACTCCGTTGAGTTTGAGTTGTTCCGTTCGCTGGACAAATTGCTCTCGCGACTCGCGATAGATTGGAGAGTCTAGTTCCGAATCGAAAAACTTCTTTCTCGCCTCTCCATAACCACCGTCTGAATAAACCGGAGGGCAAGCGACGGCCACAAAACGCACGGGCTTGTCACGAAAATGCTTTTGCAAACCTTCATATAAAGGAAGTTCTCGGAAACTATCCTCACACCAAAGATCCCCTTTTTCCGGAGCTCCTTTTCCATGAGCGCCGCCGATCAAAACCAAACAAAGCAGTTTCGAGTCGTGAAAAAGCTCTCGAAGCAACACTTTTTCCCCGTTGGCGTGTTCGACAAATACATCGCGATCGATGGAATCGCAGGGTTGATAACAGTTTTTCACTGAACTGCAGCCTGTCAGAACAGCAAACAATAAGGCCAACCAAAGAATTTTCATTTGCGCTATCATAACGCCCCTTGCGCGCCCGTAGCTCAGCTGGATAGAGCGTCAGCCTCCGGAGCTGAAGGTCAGTGGTTCGAATCCACTCGGGCGTACCATCAGTAGTTCGAAATAACTCGGGCGTGCCAGATGTTTAGGGGCAAAAAGGTAAAGGAGAAATATGACAAAGAAGATTCTGATCGCTGGAATTGTTGGCGGAATCATTATGTTTGCATGGGGAGCCGTTTCCCACACGGTTTTGAAACTCGAAGAGAGCGGAATCAAACAGATTCCCAATGAAGGTTCGGTGTTGGGAACCTTCCGAACAACTCTCAAAGAACCTGGATTCTATTTTTTCCCAGGCGTGGAGGAATCTCCAAACATGACCGCCGAGGCAAAAGAGGCTTCGTGGAAAAAGTGGGAACAAGATTATGAAACTGGTCCTGCTGGAATTTTGGTCTATCGCCCACAGGGAGGCAAAGCGATGTCGCCAACACAGCTTATGACAGAATTAGGGAGCAATATCGTGCTTTGCATCTTGGCCGCTTTCTTACTTTCGAAGGCGCTGGGAAGCATGACCACTCTTACTTCAAGAGTGCTTTTCATCGGATCGATGGGTTTGATTGCGAGCTTGGCAGTCGACGCCTCTTACTGGAACTGGTACGGATTCCCGACGGAATACACGCTCGCGACAACGGCGGATCAGTTCATTGGTTTTGTATTAGCCGGAGTTGGAATCGGCGCGATTCTCAAGCCGACGGCATAAAAGCAAAAAACTAGATTGTTTAATAAGGGCGAGTTTTTCCTCGCCCTTATTTTTTTCTTCACTAAAGTTTCCCGAAACGGCGTTCGATATTCTCGCGCACAAGCTGCACGAGTAGAGGCAAAGTTTTAGGGCACAACAAGGAGAAGAAAATGCAGTCTGTACTCTTTCCCATCGTTTTATCTTTCCTCACCCCGACACTGATTCAAAACCCCTCAACACCAACCAACGTTTTACAAATTCGAGGGAATCTTCCAGCAGAGGTGCATGGACCTTTTGTTCAGACTCTCGAAAGCCAGACACCCTTTTCACAAGGAAGCTCCGCATACATACAGGGAGGCGCGACTCAGCCCTTCAATTTTTCTGCAGCTGGAAGCGAAACGATGGAGATCGCAACCAACGGAGGTACTGGTGTTGAAATCTCCTTCCAAAATAATTTTGCGGCGAATATTTCTGCCGTCACAGCCTTTGAAGCGGCAGCGGAAATCAATGCCGATCTGATAACAGCAGGAGTGGGCGGACAACTCGTTGCGTTTGTCTCTAAAGGAAGAGTTTCTCTGATGACAGTGGGAACAGGGGATGATAGCTCGATTCGGATTATTGATGGCACGGGTCATCCTGCAGCGATTCTAGGGCTTGATACTTCGCTTGTTACTGGCTGGGAAACTGCAGCAACAATCACAACCACTCTCAATTCCTTGCCGGATAACACTGTTAACTACGTGGATGGGGATTTGATCACGATTAGCGGAACCTCCTTTGATGGAGATTCTTTTGCCTATACGTTCACCTATGGATCTTCAAACGACGGAACAACTTTGGGCCATCTCATTGTTTTCATTAACTCAATTACCGACTTGGGCGCAACTCTTTCCCTAGATGCTTCGGGAAATTTTGTTCTGACCGCAGATGAAGCGGGGGCAACGACATTAAGTATGCACATCAGTGACAGTGTTGCTTCGACGGGAAGAACTTCTTGGTCTTCACATACTTTACAAGTCCATCAAGTGGGAACTGAACCCGATCGCGTTTTCTTTGAACATCCGATCTGCGATGCCGCTGGAGTTTCGCACACTTTAGGTTTTCTCTTTGAAAGACGGTCTGACTACCTGCGTTCCTGGAACATGATCGCGAGCATTGATCCAAGCGAAGGTAGTTTTGATTTTTTTTCCAATATCATCACCAATATTAGTTTCACGAATAACGGATTGTTCAACGGATCTGGCGAACCCTTGATTACTGTGAACATTGGTTTCGGCCCATCACAAGTCTCGCAGCTCATACTTTGCGATTTCGGCGCTATCGGCTCTCCTTCAGGAATCACCCACCGCGGCGGCCCCATTACAGCTCACGTACATCAACAAAATGGATTCGGGCTAAGTAATTCTGCTTTCTCAACCGCAGAACTGCATATCAGCGGCAACCTTCCACGCGAGGGATACAACTCCATTCATCGATCCGTTTCTGTCTGCGATCCGCAAGGAATTCAGCACGAATTGCATTTGAGCTTTCAAAGACAAGCCAATCCTCTTGAATGGAATTTGCGTGCCTATGTTCTTCATCAAGACGGAACTGTAATCAACGGACTCGTCCCAGGAATTCAGTTTCAGCAAGATGGAAGTTTTGCAGGAACTGAGCAGGAATTTCCTTCCATCGATGTGCAATTCACCGGATCTGCGCTGCAACGGATTTATGTAAATTTTGGTCCGGAATTCACTTCTCTCGACAATCAAACTTCTGTTGAAGTTATAGATCGTGATGGTTGCGGTTTCACTTTGCCTCCTCCCGTACCCACGACGGAAATTCGATTTACAGGGCGCTTACCCGAAGGATTCGCTCAACCTGCAGTGCTACAGACCATTCAGCCCTTCGCAGAAGGACAAGCGGCTGTTCTCAGCGGAGTCAATGTTCAGCCATTCAACTTCAGTGCTACAGGCACAGAAACGATGCTGATCTCCATCAATGGTAGTGCCGGAGTTGTTCTCTCTTTTGAAGACGCAAATTTTGCAAATGTCTCTGCGGCTACAGCACATGAGGTTGCGAAAGCGATCAATGCCGATCTTTCCGCCTCAGGAGTGGGGCCGTATTTAGTCGCGAGTGTTGTCTCCGGACACATTCGGCTGATGACAACACAGACAGGTGATTTCACTTCGATTCTCATCACCGATGGCACAGGCTTGCCGGCCGCGATTCTTGGACTTAGCACTTCATTAATTGCTGGAAGCGAATACAGCGCAAGTACTACGACGTTGTTGAATGACCTAACCGAAAACCAACTCAATTATCTTCCAGGCGACCAGATCATTATTAGTGGAATGAATTTCTTCGGAGATGCATTTACCGAAATCTTCCACTACGGCGCAGCGTTTGACGGAATCACCCTGGGCCATTTAATTGACTCTATCAATGCGATCCCTGAACTTGGAGCCGTTGCGTCCATGGATTCGACAGGAAATGTACTAGTCACTGCAATTGAGCCCGGACCGACTCCGCTGAGTCTCGCCATCGGAGATGGCTTTATCTCCCATGGATGGACTCGATGGCGAATGCATGCTTTTGAACTCATTAACCCAGGCCTAAGTCCTCATGAACTGAGTTTGAAGCTTTTCCCTGTCTGCGATATCGAGGGCGAGTCGTTTGGTTTAGCTTTCCAATTTGTTCAAACGGAGGAAAGAGCGTGGAATCTGATCGCTAGCATCAACGAGTCCGATGGGTCTTTCGATGTGGGATGGGATGTCGTCTCCGGAATTCGATTCAATGAAGACGGTTCTTTCAACGGTTCCGATGGGGCTAACTCCATCACAGTGACGGTAGGTTCTGGCGCTCATGCCGTGATTCAAACGATTCAGCTTCATCTGGGAACCGTCGGTCAATTCGATGGCTTGATACAAGACGGAGATGTTTCGCAAGCTTTTGTCGCTGCGGATTCAAACGGATGTAATTATTACTACTTCAATCAGCCAACAAACACGGTGAGCTTCGAAGGAAATTTACCTGAGAGCGGAGTTAATCAAGTACAAACTTCGATTCAGATTTGCGATTCGTTCAGCAATTTTCACGAAATTGCTTTCACGTTTAACCGCCGACCTTTTCCCTATATCTGGGATATGGAAGCCTCCTTACCCAATAATGATGGAGAACTTCTCGACAATCAGGTTCAGAACATTCGCTTTCATCAGAATGGATCTTTGCAAGGTGTCTTCGACGGCACGAGCTCGATTGTCGTGCACTTCCCAGGAATCAACGCTCCGCAAGAGATTTATCTGAACTTCGGTTCCCGAAATAGCCGCGACGGACTAACAGAGTCGGGAAATACGATTAGCGCGCAAGCGGTTCATCAGGACGGTTGCGAGCAAGACTAGTTTATGCAGGGGCGGCGCATGCGCCGCCCC
>CAZMYG010000173.1:0-5709 GCA_964570465.1 uncultured Planctomycetales bacterium | reverse complement strand
ATCAAAGAAAGTTGCAAACGATTGATCCTCTCAGCCGCAGCCAACAAGACCAGTCTATGCGTTTAGAAAAAATTCTCGACGAACAAAAGCAATTGCGAGCAGATTTTGAAAGACTGCGCGAGCAACTTGCCAATGACTGGAAAAATTCTCTCGAACGAGAAAAACTTATTTTGGAATCGAAAACTGATTTGATGAAAGAGCGCTTGGAGTATCTCTCCGATGCGGCCAAACAAACGGAAGCACTGCGTACGCGGTTGGATCAATTCGAGGCCTGGCGCGGTGCGACAAATCAGAACTTTTCCTCGATCAAGAGTGATATTGAAGTCTTCACCAAAGAAATCCGTGAAGTGAAAGAGGCGGTCGCAAAAGTTTCTGCCGTGGTGTCAACACCAGCGGCGGGTTTTGGAAGCAACAGTGATTCTCCTTTGATGGCTCCTGTTCCAGGTTGGGATGATATTTTGCGCCGACTCAAAGACACGGATTCTGGAGTTCGTTGGAATGCGATTATTGATTTGGGGCAAACAGGCGATCCTCGTGCCATTCCTCATTTAATTCCAATGCTCAAAGATAGTGATGTATTCGTTCGTGAAAATGCGGTGCGTACCTTGGGAGATCTCGACGCAAAAGGCGCGGTCGGCGATTTGATTGAAGCGATGACGGACAGCGAGCGTCTCGTTCGAGAATCCTCTTACACCGTTCTCAAGAAAATCACCAAACAAGGATTGAAATTTGATCCCGACGCCCGACGCGAAGAGCGTGAGCGTTCGATACAGGCTTGGCGAGACTGGTGGAGCACGAATAAGAGTAAGTTCCTGCCTAGTTAAGTGCCCCAGTTAAGTGATTATTAATAAACATACTTGCGTTTGATTTTCCCGGGCCACTCCCTAAGATTGCGCCGGAAATCAGCCTTTTTCGGCCAAAGACTAAGGGAGAGCTGCCATGTCAAGAACTGTTACATTGATTCTCGGAGATGGAACCGGGCCCGAGCTTGCTGCTGTTACTAAAGAAGTGATTGATGCAACGGGAGTGGACATCGAATGGGAAGAGGTGGAGGCAGGAGTCGATGTCATGGAAAAGCGTGGCACGCCTTTGCCAGATGAAGTACTCGACTCCATTCGAAAAAATCGAATTGCTCTCAAAGCTCCTATTACTACTCCAGTAGGAACGGGTTTTCGCAGTGTCAACGTCGCCTTGCGCAAGGAATTCGATCTCTACGCTTGTTTGCGTCCTTGCAAAAGTTATCCCGGTGTTCGTTCTCGCTATAAAGACATCGATCTCGTCATCGTTCGCGAAAATACGGAGGATCTCTACGCGGGAATCGAATTTGAAGAGGGAAAGGCAGAAACTAAGGAATTAATTGATTGGTTGACCAAAAAACAGCCAAAATCAAAAATCCGCCCTGACTCGGGCATTTCAATCAAACCCATTTCGATTTCTGGAACGCGCCGAATTGTCCGATTCGCTTTTGAATACGCGAGGCAAAACAATCGCAAGAAAGTCACCGCCGTTCACAAATCCAATATCATGAAATTCAGCGACGGATTATTTCTGCGCGTCGCGCGTGAAGTCGCTCAAGAGTATTCCGACATCGAATTTGAAGATCGCATCGTCGACAACATGTGCATGCAGCTTGTGCAAAAGCCCGAACTCTACGACGTGCTCGTATTACCTAATCTTTACGGCGACGTGGTCTCCGATCTTTGTGCGGGATTAGTCGGCGGACTCGGCGTTGCTCCGGGAGGAAACATTGGCGATGAAGGAGTGGCGATTTTCGAAGCGACTCACGGTTCCGCGCCAAAATACAAAGGGCAAAACAAGGTCAATCCCGTAGCGATGATTCTCTCCGGTGTTTTAATGCTTCGTTTTATGGGAGAGAAAAAGGCGGCCGACCGTTTAGAAAAAGCGGTCTCTAAAATCATCGCCGAAGGTAAAAACGTTACCTACGACTTGAAAGAGAATCGAAACGATCCCACAGCGGTTGGCACTCGTGAAATGGGCCAAGCAATCATTCGCGAATTGAGAAAAGGTTAGGGATATGAAAAGAAAAAAAATTACGGTAGTGGGCGCGGGTTTTGTTGGTGCGACTTCGGCGCAGAGAATTGCGGAAAAGGATTTGGGCGATGTGGTGTTGCTCGATATCCCTCAGACCGAAGGAATGCCCAAGGGCAAAGCTCTCGATATTTTTCAATCCGCTTCAATTGAAGGTTTCAGTTCGAACATCATTGGTACAACCGACCCCAAAGATTCTTACGGTTCCGATATCGTGCTCGTCACTGCGGGAATGCCACGCAAGCCTGGAATGTCTCGTTCTGATCTCCTCGAAGTCAACGCAAAGATTGTCAACGCCGTTGGCGACTATATTCGCGAAGGTTCTCCTAGTGCGATTGTGATTGTGGTGACGAATCCCCTCGACACCATGGTCTATCTCATGAAAGCCAGAACAGGTTTTTCGCCTGCGAAAGTCATTGGTATGGCAGGCATTCTCGATTCTTCACGTTTTGCTGCATTCATCGCGATGGAATTGAAAGTTTCTCCTGCGGATATTGATGCCATGGTGATGGGGGGGCATGGAGATTCGATGGTGCCGCTTACTCGCTTTACTACTGTGAATGGAATTTGTGTCGAGCAGCTCATTTCTAAAGAAAGACTGACTCAGATTGTGCAACGGACGCGAGACGGTGGCGCTGAAATCGTCAATCTGCTCAAGACTGGTTCTGCCTATTACGCGCCGTCGTCTTCTTCTGTAGCAATGATTCGTTCGATCACACGTGACGAAAAACGAATTTGGCCCTGTGCTGCCTATCTCACCGGACAATATGGATTGAAAGATATCTATATGGGTACGCCTTGTTTACTTGGTGCTGGCGGGGTGGAAAAAATTATCGAACTTGAACTTGCAGATGCCGAGAAAAAGAGTCTGCATAGCTCAGCCGATGCCATTCGAAAAGACTTGGAAATGCTCCGCGAGAAGAGCTTGTTGTCTTAGGAGTTTGAAGATTGCCCTTAAATAAACCCATCCGAACCAAAATCGTCGCGACTCTGGGACCCGCTAGCGATTCTCCAGAGATGATTTCTCAATTACTTGATGCCGGAGTCGATGTATTCCGACTCAATATGTCCCATTCCAACTACGCTTGGCATGGGCGAATCGTGCGCACGATTCGATCTTTGGCCAGTCGTGCAGATCGCGCCATTTCGATACTTGCCGATTTGCAGGGACCGCGTATTCGAGTGGGAGAAATTCCTGGTGGTCCGATGCATTTGCGTTCGGGGATGAAAGTCTCATTGCTTTCTCCTGAAGTGAAAGCACAGCTCGGTCAAATTCCAGTCACCTATGATCGATTCTGCCATGATGTGAAAGTGGGCGAGTCCATTTTGCTCGATGATGGGCAAATCGAATTACAAGTGCTTTCGAAAAGCGCAGATCGCGTACAAGCCAAGGTTCGCTACGGCGGTTTATTGAGACCTTTCAAAGGCATCAATATGCCGGGCTCCAAAGTAAGTGCTCCGTCACTGACCGAAAAAGATCTCGCCGATCTCAATTTTATTTTGAAGCAGAAAGTTGACTGGATTGGTCTTTCTTTTGCTCGAAGCGCGGAAGATATCATTCGCTTGAAAGCAAAAATCCACAATTCCAAATCCAAAGCACAGGTTGTTGCCAAAATTGAAAGACCCGAAGCGATCAAAGATTTAGACCGTATTTTACTTGCAGCGGATGCCGTGATGGTGGCTCGAGGAGATTTGGGAGTGGAAATGGGACCCGCAGAAGTTCCCATACTCCAAAAGAAAATCATTCATCAAGCGATTGAGCTCGAACGGCCCGTGATCACTGCAACGCAAATGCTCGATTCCATGACAGAGAATCCGCGCCCGACTCGAGCCGAAGCCTCGGATGTTGCGAACGCAATTTTAGATGGCACGGACGCAATTATGCTTTCAGGTGAGACCGCGCGAGGGAAATATCCGGTACAAACTGTTTTGACTGCGCGACGCATCGCTTATCGAGTGGAAGAAGAATTGCTCTCGGATTTGTCTATGCCAGTGCCTCATCAGCGCGCTCTCGAGGGCAAGGCGACCGTAGATGAGGCGGCAGTCCTCGCAGGAACCTCTGCGGCGGTGGCGGTTGGAGCAAGGCTGATTGTTCCTTTCACAGAGACGGGAAGAACAGCAAAACTCGTTGCTTCAAATCGGGCCCCGATCCCGATCGTGAGCTTTACTTTTCATAAAGATACTTATCACCGCATGGCGTTATTTTGGGGAACAACCCCTGCCTACATTGGCAAGGCGCATTCCTTAGCTCAGATGTATGACATGGCGGAGAAATATTTGCTCAAACGCCATCTCGCAAAGCGTGGAGACAAGGTGTTATTAGTTTCTGGTATTGGTCTGGTTGCAGGAGCGACCAACACGATGCGAGTGCATCAGATCTCCTAGGAGGAAGTATGGTCAATCAGGAAAAAATGATGGAGTTTGCTTTCAAGGCCGTCGGCGATATGGCGGCTGCTTTTAGCGGGCCGTTGATCTACATCGGCGATCGCTTGGGTCTATTTAAAACCATTGCTGCGCAAGGGCCGTTGACTGTGGAACAGTTGACGGAGAAGACAAAGTTACAGCTACGTTATCTACAAGAGTGGACCGCGGCGATGACGGCCTCTGGCTATCTCGACTTTGATCCTCAGAAGAAAAGTTTTTCTCTCAGCCCAGAAAAAGCCATGGTGTTGGCGAATGAAGATAGCCCGGTTTTTGTACAGGGCGGTTTTCAGATGATTCCCGATCACTATGCAAAGATCGAAGGCATTATGCGCTGCATGAAAGAAGGTGGGGGAATTCCTTACACTGAATACGGTAGCGATACCTTTGTGGGTACAGAGCGATTTTTCCGTCCGGGCTATATCAACTTTTTGGTGCAGCAATGGATTCCTGCAACAGGTTTTGAAGAGCGATTGAAAACAGGTGCAAAGGTTGCCGATGTAGGTTGCGGACGTGGTTGGGCCATTATCACCATGGCAAAGGCCTATCCCAAATCGCAGTTTGTCGGCTTCGATAATTACGAACCCAGTATTCAAGGCGCTCGAGAGAATGCTAAAAAGGCTGGAGTCAGCAATGTGACTTTCCAAATTTGCGACTCCGCGAAGTTACCGCAGACCGGAGATTTCGATTTGATTTGTAATCTGGACAGCCTTCACGATATGACAAGTCCCGAAGATTGTGCAAAATCCGTGAAAGGGGCTTTGAAATCGGATGGAGCTTGGCTAGTTTTAGAGCCGAATGTCTCGGATCGATTGGAAGAAAATGTGAATCCAGTCGGCCGCGCATTCTACTCTGTGAGTATGTTGCAATGTATGACGGTGTCACTGGCTCATGGCGGTAAAGGTTATGGCGCTTGTATGGGGCCAGGCCGCGTTGAGAAAGTGGCTACGGGAGCGGGATTCCGCAAGCATGAACGATTACCGATTGAGAACCCCTTCAATCGATTAACTTTGTCTAGACCGTAATTTGAGGACGAGACGTGAAAACAAATATCCGTAGAAGCAAGAAGAAGCGCCTAAAGATGGTGGGTTTTAGAACTCGTATGAAAACAGTCGGTGGCCGAAAGGTCGTCAAGCGCAAGCGCCGTAAGTCCGGCAAGTTCCGAGTGGGTTAACTGGTGCCATTCTGCGATTCTTCGATTCCTCAGAAAAAGCCGCGCCAACGCGGCTTTTTCTGAGG
>CAZMYG010000172.1:0-5849 GCA_964570465.1 uncultured Planctomycetales bacterium | reverse complement strand
AAGGTCATGGTCAGCAAAATTACTCCGACATTCCAATTGAATACGCGCGGAGGTTTATAAGATACGGTGAGGAAAACTCGGTACATAAGCAGCCAAACGGTAATCACCATGGCATGCGCGCCCCATCGATGCATTTCTCTCATCACGCCCAGCGGCACATGCTCTCGCAGAGCCATGATGTCGGCGAAAGCGAGTTCGCCTGTCGGACGGTAATAGAACATCAAGAGTGTTCCGGTAATCGCTTCTACCAAGAATAGGAAGAAAGTGATTCCTCCCATGCACCAGGTATAGCTTAATCTCAAACCAGAACGGCGGATTTTGACGGGATGTAAATGTAGAAAGAAATTCGAAAGCACCGCGAGCGTTCGATTACGCGGCGTGTTTGGTTGCCCATGACGGAATATCGATTTCCAAACCTGAGTTTCGTTGAGCTTAAATTTTGCCATAGATTAGGCCGTGTAAAGTAAGAAGGACTCCGGTTTCTCCCACTCGCCCTTTTCCTGCTGATATTTCACTGTCTTATCCACCAGGATTTGCCCGTCATCGGCAATCACAATCCGGAAACGCTCCAAAGGTCGAGGAGCCGGACCTTCGAAATTGATTCCAGAAGCTTGAAAACCTGAACCGTGACAGGGGCATTTGAATTTGGATTCGCTCGCCAAATAGTTCGGCGTGCAACCTAGATGCGTGCAAACTGTGGTGATCGCGTAAAACCCAGCTTTTCCAGTCGCTGAATCATTCGGCGTACGCACAACCCAAGCGGCATACTTTTCTTTGAAGCGTTCGTCAACATAGGTCTGATTGGCTGGATAGTCAGAAGGATTCCCTGCTTTAAATACTTGAGGCGGCTCGTAGAGAACATTGGGAAAAAGAAAACGTTGTAATGCGCCACCAGTCGCTGCCGCGCCTGCCGTGAAAACAACCCAACCCACTCGGAACCAAGCCGCGGAACCAAATAAAAACTCTCGTCGATTTGGATCTGGATAGGGATGCAATCCAATCGGCGCATTTTCTTTCGGAGTTTCTTTTGCTGGAGCGGCGGCGGGTTTTGCCGCGGTTGCTGCAGCAGCATGTGCTGGCGCCGGCTTTGCTTCACCGCTTGCATGCGCAGAAGCGCTAGCAGCAGGAGCAGGTGATGCTGCAGGAGTCGGCGCCGGTTTCGGTGCTGACGGTTGTGCTTGTGGTGGTTTCGATTCCCCAGAACCTGGGTTTGTCGGTTCGCTGGTCATTTTGGGGTACAGAAATTAACCAGAACCGACTTGGAGTCAACGACTTGCTGAAAAAAATAAGGGAATCGTTAGAAATCGAAGACGGCCCTAAGGCAAAGATTGGCCATTCCAAACATCAAACGCGCCAGCGCCGTTCAACAAATCAATCAATCGCAAAATATCGGAAGATTCGGCAAGGCCACTGCGATTGATATCGGTCGACTCAATCGCGCGGACGCTGACGCCAGTGAGTGAGTTGATCAAAACCAAGATATCTGCGGGTGAACTTGTTGCGTCACCGTTGACATCTGCTGGCAAATAACCCAGTCGAATCTGTTCGCCAGTTGGAATGTATTGCACTGTCAACCAAGTACTCAATTGCAAGGGCTCGGTGAGATTCAGCGCAAGTCGCAAATCACTGAGCAACTCAATGTTTTCAATTTCTGGAGCAATTCCATTCCCGCCGAGTTCGCTCAACAAAAAGTCATTTCGATTAGGACTGACGCATTCGATGGATCCATTGAACTCGATTTCGACTCGTCGAATTCCTGTAGGATTTTGTCCATCGATATCGGAAGGTTGACGCGCATCGATGCTATTTGAGGCTGGAGAACTAGAGGCGATCGAGACGGGTTCATCGAGAAATTTTGAAACATAAACACTGCGATGTTCTGTTTGAGTCTGAAACAAATCTTCACAAGATTCTCGCGGATCAAAATCAACCGCATCTCGGAAGGTCCCAACGACCATGATTTCCCCTTGTCCGTAGATCGCTAATGCGTGCGTAAACTCAGAATAGGTGCCACCAAAACTACGCGTCCACAAATAGTCTCCTGCAGAGTTGAATTTGCTCACAAAGGAATTTGTAGAGATTCCCGTTCCGGAGTTATGAATGTCTTCCCCCAAAGGACTTGGATTAAAATCAATCACTCCACTAAAAATCCCTGCAACAAGCACGCTACCTACCGAATCCACCGCAATCTGAGCCAGGCGATTGTTGTAGTAATTGTTTGTCACCGTTCCCGCCAACTTTTCCGCCCATTGAAAATTCCCATTCCCATCAAATTTGCTGAGAAAATTACTCGATGCATCGATGGACTGATGAAATTCCGTCCCTCCTTCGCTGGGATCAAAATCAACGAGGCCTGTGAAAGATCCCGCAACAAAGACATTTCCCTGCGTGTCTAGAGCGAGGCTGTGCGCTTTCTCGGAACCTGTTCCACCAAAAGATTTCACCCACAGAAAATTCCCTTGCGAGTCGAATCGACTGAAGAAGACATCACTATTGCCTATGGCACTTCGCATAGCGACACCAAAAGAGCTGGGATCAAAATCTAAACTCCCCGAAAAATCTCCAAAGACTGAAAGTGATCCGGAAGAATCAACGGCGATCTGTTTTGCGTATTGATGGTGGCTTCCATGCAAAACATGCGACCAAAGATGTGCAGCTTGTGGACTGTATTTCCCAATAAAAATACTTGGCGAGTTGAGAGCGCTATGGCGAATGGCAACCCCTTCTTCGCTTGGATCAAAATCGATACTGCCCCAAAACATACCGCAGAGCAGAAGATTCCCCTGCGCATCGATCGCAATGCTCGTGTCAGAACTCGTCGAATAATTCGAGACTCCCTCCAAAGTGAGAACCGATTGATAAGAACCGTCCCCTTTCAATTGGAGAACATACAGATCCGCAACGCTTTGAGATTCGCGAATCGCTTCTCCATCTGTACTTGAATCAAAATCGACAGAGTCTTCATAAGAGCCAACAATGGCAATTCCACCATCGTGAGTCGGAGCAATGCTGTGGATGTATTCGGTATGAGTCCCGCCAAAACTGCGCGTCCATTCATAGGAGCCATTCGCGGAAAACTTACTTACATAGATATCGACGCTGCCGTTGCCAGTTTGAAAATTGACTCCCTCGGTCGGATCAAAATCGAAGCTCCCTCCAAATGGACCCGCTACAAAAACATTTCCTTGTCCATCCACACAGATTTGATTGTCGGAGTTTGGAGAGTACTCGAAATTGTGTTCGAAGAAGGCTTTTGTCCAGCCATATTGAAATGAACTTTGTGCATAAGCTGAAGAGGAAATCCCCAGAGTGACGGAAACGAGAAGAGCCAAGTTGAAGCATCGAAGTTGCATGAAATTCTCCTAGGTTTAAGCGGAGGAATCTAAATGCAAACTCCTAAAAAGTCAAACGGATATGCCCTTAACAGTTATTCCGGAACGATTTTGTAAACGATGCCGCTGGAGGTCATCAGATAAACTTCCCCGGCACCGTCTTCGCCGAAGCTCGTGATATTGTCGTCTGGCGCGAGATCGGGCCATTCAAACATTTCCGGTGGCTGCCCGTCACGAACACGCAGACTCTGTACCCAACCCGCGCAATAATCGCCAAAGAAATAGTGGCCCTGCAGATTTGAGAACACATTTCCTCGATAGACAACGCCGCCGGTAATGGAACAGGCACCTTGTAAATGCATGTATTCACTAATCGGAAGAGTAAGTCCGTTCTGATTGCAGCCGGAAGAGGGCATGAAGCAACTCGATGCTTCCATAATTCTCCAGCCGAAATTCAAACCCTTTCCTCCACCACTAGCAGCGGAGGCATAATCGACTTCTTCGTAACCGCCCTGTCCGACATCGCCAATGTAGAGATCACCGTTCAAACGATCGAAACTGAATCGCCAAGGATTACGAAGACCTAAAGACCAAATCTCATCCAGAGGATCTCCAGCGCCGACAAAAGGGTTGTCCGAGGGAATGGAATAAGAAGAAGCGCCGCTCACATCAAGCCGCAGCATTTTTCCCAAGAGAACGGCTCCATTCTGTGCGTTATTCGAAGGATCGGCTCCACTTCCACCATCGCCAGGCGCCAGATAGAGATAATCGTCGGGTCCAAATTGCAGACAGCCGCCGTTGTGGTTTTCGAAAAGTGGATGAGAGATGGTCAAAAGAATTTCGGCACTTGCTGGATTCGCGAGATCCGCGTTTCCAGTCGAAGCCTGATAGCGCGCCAAAACCAAATCCCCCGCTGGATTGCTGTAGTAAACGTAGAAGCGGCGATTCGTGGAGTAGTTGGGATCAAATGCCAAGCCTAACAAGCCCTGCTCGCCAGAAGTCGAAAGCAAGCTGGCAATATCTAAAAAGGGCGTGGGGAGCAGTGCTCCATTTTTAACAATGCGAATTTGCCCAAACTTCTCGACAATGAAAATTCGCTCTAAATCATTTTGCGGAGAACAAAGAAAGACCGGGAAAAATAGCCCCTGAACTAAGATTTCGAGCTTAGGGTTCGCAGAAACAGGTGGCGGAGGTTCATCTGGAGCAATCGGCGGGCTGGAACTCTTGGAATGGCAGGCAAAAAAAGCCCACAGAGCCAGCAGGATCAAAAAGCAACTTCCTAATCTCTCCTTATTTTTCAACATAATATGTGCCAATAACACCTCTTTATCGACCTGCCAGGCAATTTTGCCGTAGCTCAAAATGCCATCCTGCAAAAAAAATACAACTCATTTAGAATAATCCCCCTTGCCGCTCGTTTGCGGCACCTTCATTTTCATAAGAAGAGGAAAAGCATGGAAATCCGATCCCTCGCACTCTGGGCGTATATTGCTGTCCTTCCATTAGTTAGCTGCAGTTCTGAAGAAAACAAATCCAAAGAAGAAAGCACGGAAAAGAAAGAAGAGAGAAAAGAGGAAAAGGGTCCCGAGGAGAAAAAAGAGTCCAAGCCTGTCAAGGTTCGAGTCACTCCCGTCGCGCAAGGCTCCATCGCCTCTCTGATCGAGACCACTGCCAATGTCGAAGCCTTTTCAATGGTCGATGTCTATTCAAAAATCGGCGGGATTGTAAAAACCGTATTGGTAGAAGAGGGAGACCGGGTCGAAGAAAACCAGGTTCTCGCGAAACTCGAAGACGACGAGTACCGACTGAAAGAAGCTCAGGCCGAAATCGCTTGGCGTGAAGCGAGTCAACTCGAAAAAACCCAAGAACTTGGGAAAGAAGATGCCGACCAGCGCAAAATCCAAGCTCGCAGAAACGCCGACCAGGCCAAACGCGATCACGAACGCAGTCAAAATTTGGATGCAGAAAGCGAATCCGGGAAAACGAGCCTCATCTCTCGCAAAGAATTAGAGGGCTCAAAATTGCTCTGGGATAAAGCGGAAGGGGAATATCAAACCGCTCTGTTCAACTCCAAAAAAGCGGCAGCAGATTTCGAGAACGCCAAAATCGCCACCCAAAAAGCAAAAATCATGTGGGATCTGGCGAAACTTCAGCTTGTCGATACCGAGATTCGCTCGCGCGTTGCGGGAGTAGTGAATTTCCGGGGAATCAGACTTGGAGAAACGGTTACACCGGCAACTCGTTCTTTCACCGTGGTCAATCTGGATCATCTTCAAACGAATTTCTACCGACCGCAAAAAGAACTGCGCTATCTCGCCGCGGGTATCCCAATTGAAGCAAATTGCGAAGCCTTCCCAGAATCCGTATTCCAAGGAAAAGTGTTGCGCGTGAATCCTGTGGTTGATCCCACAAGCGGCACTTTCAAAGTGACCGCGCAAATCGAAAATCCGAACGGATTGTTGCGTCCCGGAATGTTGATCCGCACGAAAATCACTACCGCTCAGCACAACGACACAC
>CAZMYG010000171.1:0-5895 GCA_964570465.1 uncultured Planctomycetales bacterium | reverse complement strand
TCTTTTCGCGTGCATTTTCGCCAAGCCGAGGATTTTGATTCGCGTTACGAGCGTTTTGTCTTTGAACCGGAATACAAATTCAACCAAAACTGGTCGCTCAGTATGCCTCTTCAAGTGATGCCGGAGAAAGACGATTTGGATTTTGGGTTTGCTGCAATTTATCGAGCACCGTCGATTCATTATTTGAAGTGGAGCTATGTTGGACAGAACGTGCTGTTCAATTCCGAAACCGAAGGCACTCGCAAGTTTCAGCGCAATCCCGGCACCTTTGCTTTTCAGGGTTCGATCGAGCCAACGCCGGGAGCTTGGTTGAAATGGACCATCGGCGACACCTTGCCTCTCAAATGGGAAGTGGACGATCGACAATTCGATTTCGAATTTCGCCGTTTTTACTATCGCGTACTCAATCAAATCGCGCTCGACGATGATTCCGATTTGCATTTTTCAGTTTGGGGCGAGCAGGCAGGCAAGAGTCGAGATTTTGTCAGCGGTTTTGATTCACAAGATAGCCGACTCAATCGTTCGGTGATTCGTTTGAGAGGAGAATGGCGAGAACGCTTTTGTTGTGCGCAGACGCGAGTGGGATTTCAGTATTTTGTCGCGCGAGAAAATGAGCACATGCTCAACAATCCTGCCGAGAGTCAGTTTTTGAGAAAGCGCGAGTACTCCGTGTTCTTTGGTTGGAGTACTCAATACAACGAAAAGGCGAGGCTCGGCGCTACGTTTTTCCTCTCCGATTTGCACAACTTCGAAAAACTTTCTTCAAGCGTTCAAACCCGCGATGACGACCCCATTTCGAAGCTAGAACTTTCTTTCGAATATGAGTTTTCTCCCAAGGCACATCTAGCGATTGAACCCTCGATTCAGTTTTTTGGTTCCACTCCCTATGGCGGAACGAATGTCCAACTTGTCGTGACTTTTTAGGGGAAAAGCGAAAGACTGTTTTCGACAAGGAATTGACCCAAGCCTGGTCCATAAAAACTCAAACGCGATTCATACCAGCCTTGTCGATAGGAGCATTCATCAACGGCGTAGCCGATAAATCCATCCGCATAGCCAATCGGGATTGTGATTCCGTGTCGAGACGATTTGAGTTGTTTGCCGAGTTTCACTCCGAAGTCACAGGGGAATCCCGCCAAGATTACATCGCCTAGTTGAATCGTTTGTAAAAGACATTGATCGGGCGTTTCGTAATCGAGCCACGGAGTCAGCAAATAATCGAAAGGGAAAAAAATCACCGAGCTTGCATCGAATCGAGGCAATTGGAATCGTTGAGAGCGGAATCCAAACGGCAACTCGCGAGTCATTTGCAAATTCGCGCCCAATTCCAAAGCTTTCTCCGCTAGGGCAACGCCCATGCTTTGAACCGCAACAAAATCTTCCCCGCCTTGTGGAGGTACAGGTTTTAACTCCGCGCAACCCGCATTGAGAAAAAATGCGACAGTTTCGCGCTTCGCTTCAATCTCTCGACAGAGTGCTCCAGGAAAATCACCGGAGAGTAAATAGTTAGAAGCTCCCAACACCGTCGGATGCGCCGCAAACGAAATCAAATCGCCGATGCCCTTGCCGTCTTCCCCTTCAAAGCGGATCAATACGAGTTCCGGATCTGTGTCACCGTCTTCCGCTCGACGATGACGATTCAATCCTTCGGCACTTCCGCGAACCGCGGCAAATCGCGCGGTGCGTATATTTTTCTTCGCCAGAAAAACCGACTCGGCAATTTTTTCGCAGAGAAAATCAAAGACTTCCTTGCGATAGCCTCCGGTTGCCGCCAATTCTCCTAGAGCATTATCAAAATAATTTCCAGGCCCCGAATGCGTGTGCGTCGCGCAAAGAAGAAATCCGCCAAGATTCAAAGTTTCCAAACGCCGCGCAATCTCTGCGCGCATTTCGTTGGGAATCAAAAGCAGATCGGTGCTGATCAGGGCGATACCGCGTTTTTCTCCTTCACTCGATAAATACAGCGCCCGTGCGAAAACCCGATCGTGCACGCCCTCGAAAGCTCGGCCCATGCGAGCGCCGTATCCAGCTAGTGAACTGTGCCAGGGAGGAGTGATTTCGACCTTTGCGGCACCCACGAGTAAAGGGGTGGATTTCGGAGTGAATGCCTGCTTCGTGCCAATCGCGCCTGCAGGCAGAGAACGGCAGCTATATATAAGGAGGGAAAGACAGGTGATCCAAAGAACCCGCGTCACCGCGTGTTCAACGTAACTTTGGGATGTCCCGAATGTTGCTTCGCTGGTTGCGCCGGTGCTGGTTCGTAGCCAACATAGTCCGCCGCGTGCATCGTCGCGAAAGAAGTCGGCGTTTCCCAGACAATGATTTCGTAAAGCGGCAACTCGCGCAGCTGATGCCAGGTCCACAGCGCCACATGCTCCGCCGAAGGATTCGGCACGAGATCGTTGATGCATTGATGGTCGAGTTTGCGAATCACCCGCTCCATCACGATTTCTTTCAGTTTCACAAAATCGAAAGCCATTCCCTCCGGGCCGACTTTCCCCTGCACCGTCACATGCATTTTCCAGGTGTGACCGTGAAGGTTCTCGCATTTGCCGTGATAGAAGGGCAAGTAATGCGCCGCATCGAAGACGAATTCTTTTGTGACGAGCATGTTGCCTCCTAATTAGTCCTGTTTACGCGGACTCGCTCTGGGGCCAGTCTTTTTTCGCTTCTTTCAATTTTTTCCACAATTCTGCAAAGGGTCCTTTCTCAACTGAATTTTTGTAATGCTTCAATTCCTCTTCGTGGCTGAGCTGTTTTGTGTCTTCATAGAGTTTTTCCTGCACTTGGCGCTTAAATTCGAGACAGTCAAAGCCAGGAATGATTTCAGGCTTCTTCATCGAATTGAATCTCCTTTGGGGAAAGAATCGTGAGGATTCCATATCCCTGTAATAGATTTACTTGGTTATAGGCCTTAATTTTGTCGAGTCGCACGATATGTTTGAAATTCCAAGAAACGATAGCATCTGCTCGATGAATCGTTGCTGCAGCGATATGCGTTGCATCATCCTTGGATTTAGGACCTAAGATTTTAGCTTTCAAATAACAGTCGCGTAGTCGTTCAATTTCTTGATCGATAGAAATTGTTTCCAAGTTTTCGGTTGGAAGTGTTTTTATGAGATTACGTATAGTCTCTGGCGCAGGAGTCAACTCTTCCAAAAGCAAATCGCTAATCAAAAGCCGTACTTTTCCCTCACGGACCGCTTCTAATGTACGTAGAGATTCCTGGGCGAATTCTTTGTCGAAGCAGCCGCCAATGACTGAAGTGTCTAGATAAATTCGAAAAACTCTCATGTTTTCGAAGTGGGATTCTACAGGGGGCAACAAAAAACTCACAGGGAGAGTGTTGTTGCATTTTGAACAACCCCCTTGACGGTTTTCGCCGCGGTCGGCTAGTTTCGCTGCTTCGAATTTCCGCTGGATTAGGGAGCCGGTGTGAAGGAGAGAGTGAGGCAGTGGAAGAGCTAGCTCCGATTGCGCAATCGGAATCGTTCACAACGGTTCCATCGAATTCGCAAGACGCGGTATTCGCCGCGCGCGGAGTGGCTCATGATCCTGTACGCGAACAGAAAACGGTTGCACTCGCCAATCAATATCTCGCCAAACAAATCGATCGCGAATTGCTAGTCGAAGGATTGTTTCAGCTCTACTCTCCCGTGTTGTTCGACTACGCCCAAAAACTACTCGACAAACGCTGCTATTTTCTCGATGCCCAAACCCTCGCGCATTTTTGTCTGGTCGAGGCAGGAGCTGTCATTTTCAAATGGGATCGCAAACAGTCTTTTTTACTTTGGCTCGGCTGGGAGATGGAAGAGGTGCTTGAGGAAGTCGATAAAGGGCGAGGACTCGAGTGGGACAAGCTTCAGGCCGTTTTCAATCCTGAGGTTGATCTCGATATCGAAACCCGCCGTATGGCGCGCGCGGTCAATGCCTTGCCCTTTGAGCCTCGCAGGCTCATTTATCGTACTTTGCTCAATGGTTGGACCGTTGCCCAGGCGGCCAAAGAATCGGCCTTGACGGAATTGAAGGCTCAGGCGATTCTGGACCGGTCGCTTGAGGACTGCGAAGAGCAGGTCCGAGCGTGGTCTTGGTTTGACACGAAGGAGTGGAAGGCGTTGCAGGAAGCACATAGAAAAGCAACGAAGTTGCAAAATGAGGAGATTGCAAGATCTTCCGCTCAAAAGCCGCTCAAGACGGTTACGTTAAAGCCGCAAGCTAAGCCTAGGAAGTCGCAAAGAAAAAAATCCCCCCAGTCCCGTTCCAAAAGGAGCGCCCATGCCCGCTGAGCAGGAAAAATACCGCTGCCGCGAAATCATGGGCAATCTCCATATGCTCTTTGGCATGGACTCCGTTGCCGTCGAGGAAGAAGAAGCCTTCGCCCACGCGCGCAATTGCCCTCATTGCCGAACCAATCTCCAGGTCGCCGCCAAACTCTCAGGTTTTGGCCGTAAACTCGCTGCGCAGCCCGTCCCGACTCGCAAGTTGCCTGCTCAGGCGCAGCAGGTGCGTCGGTTGTTTGATCAAGGCGTGCAGGAGAATCGGCGTAGGTTGGCGAATGCGTTTTATGAGATTGGGAGATCGTTGATTGTGGAAGGGGCAGAGTGCGATGTGCGGCTTGAATTTGCCAAGCCAATTAAACCGAAAGAATTAGCCTTTGCCGAGGCGGAAATACTTAAGAAATCTTCAGCGTTAACCGTTTCGCATTTGTTGCCCGCCTTAATGAAAAAAGGGATTCCAGGAGGACGGCGAGCAATTCAAGTGGCTTTAGAACTTGTTCCAAATCACGAAGCGGCCAAAGGTTGGTTGGGGAACAGTTATGGTTTTGAAAAAGACTGGGAGCGAGCGGAAAAGATTTTCATGTCTGCCCAAAAGGACTCAAAGTCTTTAACTGGTTATGTTGCGGCATTGATCAATCTTGGTTGGATTTACGAACAGCAAGGTTTAGTAGAGAGAGCATTGCCATATTTTAAAGAGGCAATGCAGCAGGATACGGACTTTGTTCAATCCTCCCTTAATGCCTTTTTGATTTCATCGCGCCTACAAGATTTTGTAACTGCGGAATCAGCAGCTGGAAAATTGTCTTCGTGGAGCGATCGGTTGCCTGGAAAATTCCAAGATCTGCGTAAGAAGTTTCAAAGCAATCGGAAGACATCATTTTGGATAATGTGGAAAAAAAATCCTATGTGGCGTAAAAGGGTCGAAATGAGTTGTCCGATTCTTTTTGAAGTAGAGGTCCTATGAATCGTGTTAGGTCATGGTTGGTTTTGATTTTCGTGGCGATATCTTTGCTGCCTGGAACAGCAGACGCTGCTGGTTTCAAAAGGACTCGATTGGTTCCTGGTGGTGGTGATTCAGGGCCAGTTGGACAAAATCCTGGTCAGCCACAACTCAAAGCAAAAGTAATTAGTACGCCCGCAGTTCAACAAATCCCGGGACAATAGAATCTACGAGATTGTTGAATCTAAACACCAGCACTCTGATAAAGCTGCTTGCAGGGTTTTTCCTCTTTTTGACCTTATCGTTTTTTCTGATTAGATCTGGTTCTCATGAACTCTCGTCTTCAATAACTAGGGAATCTGAAAAGACAGAATTTACGGAAAAAGCTGCGGCTCCAGCAGAGAGCTCAAATCCAGGCATTCAGGCTTCTTCGGACCCTAACAATTCTAATAAAGCTCCCAATCGTATTCTCGAACGGCTTTTGCCAAGTGGCCCTGATTTACTGTCTGGGACTGTAAAGACCCGTCATGGGAAAGTAATTCCTGGCGCAACAATTATTGCAAAAGCTAGGGGTAAGGAAAATCTGACCTACTCTGATAGGGAAATCATCCTAAAACAAAAAGAAGCCTATTCCTGCACCTCCAACGCGGTAGGGGAGTTTTCTTTGAAGGATATTCC
>CAZMYG010000170.1:0-5924 GCA_964570465.1 uncultured Planctomycetales bacterium | reverse complement strand
CGCACTTCGGCATAAGGAACTCGCTCACCCACAAAAATCGTTGCCGGTTGATGATCGAGAGCAATTACTTTTGGCGCTTGAATGATATCGGAGTTGGCATCGCTTTGAATTAAACGCAACGCAGCCGTGACTTCGTTGAAATTCAAGGAACCAAAAATGGTACTTGGAATTTCTAAGTCCCCTGGATTCTCACCAGGATCATCACCTTGCACACTCCAAGGTCCCCCATTATCTCCGTTATGAGGAAGGATGCTGTCTTCAAAACCACCTTGCCCCATGTGAAAAGGTAATTCAATCGCCGTAGAACTGAGCTGAACACTTGCGATTGGACCTGCCCCACCATAGTCAATTCCAACCTTAAAAACTTCGGTGTTGGATGTAGAAACAAACTTAACATCGACGAACACTTGACGAGGTTCGACATCCACGCGCTCAACCATTTTTTGAATTCGATCGAGCACAGGAGCCACATCGGTCACAACCAGCACATTCTGCTTGTCGATATAGTCCAACCGTCCATTCGAAGAGAGGGCTTTTTCGAAGGCTTCCAAAAGTCGGAAACTCTTCTTTATGTCCGTAGCACCCGCAGTTCCCCTTTTTGGCCCGCTGACAAAATCGCTTTCGAGAATGGGCGTGTAAGGACCTTGAGGGCGAATATAGCGCAATTGATAGGAGCGCGACTCAACCTGAGCTTTCAAAGTGGAGGGATCCGTAATACGCAAAATGCCACGCTTTTCTTGAACAACGACATAGCCCAAGGTTTTCACAACGCTTTCAAGCGCGTCGCGATAGGGAACATTATTCAAGCGAACCGAGACAGTTCCTTTGACTTCTGGACCCACAATGATGTTTGCACCGCTCACCTTGGCAATCGCATCGATGACCTTGGTGATATCTGCATTTTCAAAAGCGAAGTGAACCACCGGTGGTTTTTCGACCTTGAGCAAGTTATCGCCCATCTCGATGACGACGCAGCCGGCTTTGTTTGCTGCAATTTCTAGCGCTTGTCGCCAAGGCACACGGTTCAAGCTCAATGTCACTTTGGCTTCGATTCCTTCGTCGAGGACGACATTCATCGGAGTTCCCTGACGAATGTATTCCACGACTTCTGCGAGATCGCGATCTTTGACTTCAAAGGTTACGCGTTTCTCGACATCGCTCCCGTCTTGCCAAAGAGCAAAACTAGAAACAGGAGCGAGAATCACTAAGGAAGTGACCAACAAAAACGAAACAATTCGATTCGAATTTTTTTCTAACACGACCGCCCTCCCAAATGGCCCTTGCATAGTCCTCCCGGAACCGGGCCCTTTGTAAATGGACTTCGAAAATTAAATCTTTTTCGAAATCACGACATCCCTGTATTGAAACTCGATCGCGTCGGAATGGATTTTCCGCACGACCAAATCCTCATCCACATAATCCCCTTCTCCAAAGGAACGCCCATTGATCACAACAACAGACCCTTCCTCAGAGACGATGATTCCCCCCACCGAAAGCTTAAGTTTCTCAAATTCTTGCGCGACCTCGGCTGCACGATTCATTTGCATGAGATCGCGAATCACCGGACCTCGTTCGGCATCTTCTTCGTAGCCCTTGAGCCGTTCTGAGACCAAGTTGTATCGATCCATCGTTAGAGTGAACTCTCCGTGGTCGAGGTGCTCGCGCATCGCTTTTGCGAGTTCCTGTAAATCGTTTAAACTAGGGCCAGTATCAGTTCCAGCGGTTGGATCGAACTGCGCCCTCATTTCTCGCAAAGAACCCATGATGTCTCCCTGAAGACGGCGAACAAGCGGGAGATAAGTCACTTTCCCTTCGCGTTGTACTTTTTCGATTTCGGAAAGAAGCACTTCGATGGACTGCTCTATTTCGTGACGAAGCTCGAAACGACGAATCAACTGCTTGGTCTGGCTGTAGTCCAAAACCATTTGCCCAATTCGTGCCACTTCAGCACGTAAGCCTTCCACGATTTCCATTTGTCGCCGCAAACCCTCTTCACCGCCTTCGGATTCACCAACAGACATTCTGGGATCGAAGAATGGATCTCGTCGGCCACGAGCTCCTTGAAACTCATAAGGCTCCAAAATGATTTTTTCTTTCGCTCGTGCGATATCGTCTTGCAGCTCAATCACTCGTTTTTCGAAGTTCGCAATATTTGCTGGTTTGGCTCGCTGCGTGGGATCAAAGACATAGGTCTCAATATCAAAATCAAAACTATGTCGTGCTTTGGCTGGATCCTGATCATCGGGACGTTCACCAGCATCGATTTTTAATTTTGGAATACGTACGAATCTGCGAAACGATTCCAAACGGTGGAGAAAGGCAAGGTATTGCCAGAAATTTGCTTCTACTTTGAGACCGTAGCTGACTTTGTCGAATCCCGCTTCCTTCTTTGCATTAGCCACCGTCTTGTTGGCATCTTTCAGCTCGGTAATCTGAATTCCGGTTTCCTGCTGAAAACCAGAGAGATCCATAACGAATTCGTTGACTTCTTTGGAACTCGGCAAAATTTGCAGATATTCTTTTACAATCTCTCGCAAAATAACGACTCGCTTTTCTAATTGCGGAATCTCCGAGATTTTTTTCTGCGCTGTTTGTAACTCTCCCTTTTTGCTTTCGATTGCTAGGCTCTCTTCCTCTATTTTTCCGTAGGTAAAGTAGGTGAGAACGCCGAAGGCCAGGGACAAAGTGACACAAGAGCCCACGCCAATCAGGAGTTTTTTGTTTTTCATCAATTGCAGCGCCATGGCTTACTCCTTCTTGGGCGCCGCATTGGCAGCAGGCGCAGCTGGTTTGGCCGTTGGAGGAGCTTGCTTCTCCTTGGGCGGCGGTTGTAATTCGAGTCCCAAATCAAATTCTAAAATCTGTGAAGGAATCAAATCCTTTCCCCCATCCGTTTGCTTTGCTGCGGGGTAATTAATGGATTTGAAATCTCGGAAAAACTCTGTTCCTTCTACATCCGCGTAGAAAGCTGGGACATTGGCATAATTAGAAGATCCTGAAAACCCTTTAGCTTTCAGCTTCCCTCCGCTCTCACCTTTGAGGTCTACTGTTTGATTTGCTTCAAGACCATCAAACCAAATCATATACCGCCCAGCGTCTTCTCCTGCGTTGATAATGTCAGCAAACTGATCCAGCTTGCGAGTCCAGAGAATTCTGGAAGCTCCAATTTGGCGAATCTTCGTTTCGCGAGTTTCGTAGTCACTTTTTTCTGCCAACAATTCGGTGTGGTATTGCACTTGAGGCTTCATCCCCGCTATCTGTTCTTCGATTTGTGTTCGCTCCGTCGTTGCCGAAGAAAGCAATCCGAAATAGACATATCCCAGATAGGCTGCGCTACCCGTAAAAAGAAGCGCAGACCCAGCAACTAGCGAGAGTTCGAGAATCGAAGGTCTCCCACGATGACGATATTGTTCGGGTAATAAATTAATTCGAATCATCGCTCGACCTCCGTAATGGCCAATCGACAAGCCAATCCAACAGAAATGGCTAAGGAAGGAGCCGCCTGAGCGAGTTCTTCCGCATTGACTTGCTCGGAATCGATTTCAAAACCTTCAAATGGATTCCAAGATTTGCATTTGCGTTCCAAAGCACGCTCGATCGCACCTTCCAAATAGGAAGTCAAAGCCCCACCACCAGAAATACAGACTTGATCGACTGGCAAATCAGATTGTTGTTCGAAAAAATCAATTGAAAGCTTCACTTCATTCATGAGTTCATCGAGAACTGGTGCAATCGCTTTGCAGATTTTCTCAACGTCTTCTTCCGTCTCTGGCTTGCGTTTGAGATTTTCCGCTTCGAGAGTTTCGAGATTGAAATAACGACCTATCGCACTGGTGAAGTCATTTCCACCGACATAGAGCTCTCGTGCAAATTGCGACACTCCATTTGAGAGAATCACAATACTGGTCTTATTCGCCCCAAGATCGAGCAATGCGACGGGCTTACCAGCTTCGATCGTCGGACTGACTGCTTCGTTTGCCTCGAAGGCATTCCCTACGGCAAAAGCATCCACATCAATAATTTCAGGTTGCAAACCTGCTTCGATCAAAAGCTGAGCCTGATCGTCTACCACTGATTTTTTCACTCCCACAAGCAGCACTTTCATCTCAGGGCTCGCTCCTTCCCTGGGAGGAGGCAATTGCTGAAGAATTTGGCAATCGAGTTCCATTTCAGAAATGTCAAACGGGAAGTACTTCTCGGCTTCGAATCGAATCGCGCTGCGCAATTCGTCGAGTGACATCTGTGCAATCGTGACGTAGCGGAAAATGACGGCTTTTCCAGAGACCGCAGTAACCACAGACTTCGAATTAATTTTGGACCGCCGCAACAACTCAGCAACGGCTTCTGATCGATTCGTATCGGGACCGACTTCGAGTTTTCCGAAAGCGACGACCTTAGGACGACCTTTGCCGCGAGTTAACTCTACGGCCTTGATCGAGTGAGAGCCGATATCTAAACCAACAACACTTTTATTCTTACTAAATATCACGTGCCACCCCGGTTTTTTCCCCAGCCCTACCAAAGGAGGGCCTTCCATTTTCAACGGATCTGTATCGGTCTTTGGCCGATTTTGACTTGAGAGCTCTTTCAAAAAGAGCCCGATTTACTTTGGGATATACTTAAATTCACTTAAAAACCGATATACGTGTGTCTATTTATGAAGGCTTCTCGCTGTATAATCGTTCTTGCTGGATTGATTCCGCTCCAATGTGGTGGCGGCGGCGGCAGTGCATCTGCACCCGAAAATCAAGCACCTCAAGTTCATGCAGGAACGGATCAAACGATCACCTTGCCCGATCACGCTACACTCGCGGGATCTCTCAGTGACGATGGACTACCAAACCCTCCAGGCGCCGTTAGCTACTACTGGTACTATCTGGGCACTCCAGAAGAAGATGTCGTTTTTGAAGATAAAGAATCGCTCACAAGCACAGTGAGTTTTGCTGGCACTGGGGTGTATTCGTTGCGACTTCAAGCAGACGATTACAAATTGAGCGCTGCTGACGACATCACGATCACCGTGCTCGCACCCAGTAACGCAATTTTCGTCGACTCTACACTTTCTGCGGATTTGCCAGCTGGCGATTACTCGATTGAGAACCGCGATAACAGCGGTTCTGACGGACCTGCCTATAACACTTTGCAAGAAGCCATCGACGTCGCAAATGCGGGCGACACCATTTATATAAGAGCAGGTACTTATGTTCCGATTCCGTCTTCCAACGACTATGTCGCGCGAATGACTAGCTCAGGAAGTTCTGGCTCACCTATCACAATCTGCTCCTACGACAATGAAAACGTGATCCTCGATGCATCCACCCGCAAATATGGATTGTGGTTAGAAGGAGCCGACTTCATCACGATTCGCGGTCTGGAAATTCAAAATGGCACGCGCTCTGGTGTTTACGTTTTGAATTCGACGGATTGCATCGTAGAGCACAACGTGATTCACGACTTTCGAGATACGACGAGCGTCAGCATTCATACTCCTGGTATTTATCTCAAAGATGATTCACCACGAGGCATTGTTCGTTACAACGAAGTCTACGACTGCGCCAAAGGAATCGAACTCCTTCACAGCACGAGTTATCTCGAAGACTGTCTCGTGGAATTCAATTACATTCACGATTTGCACTGGTTTGATGAGCTTGGCGCTTATAACGACACCAACGCTGACGGCATTGTCTGTAATCGAAATCAATCGACGCTGATTCGCCGCAATGTCGTCGCGCGATGTGGGGATGATGGTATGGACATCTACGATTCGCTCTCTTGTGAGATCAAAGCGAATATTGCCTTTAACTGCGGAGATGTTCTCTCTGGTTCAGCTTCCGGCTCCGGTGGAGATGGGAACGGTTTTAAATCAACCACGGGAGGCGGCGGCGGGCATCTTTTCGCGAACAATATCTCTTTTAACAACGAGC